>NZ_JBFODN010000253.1:0-20034 GCF_040908345.1 Aeromonas sp. R3-1 | reverse complement strand
AAAATGGCTGGGGTACTAGGATTCGAACCTAGGGATGGCGAGATCAAAACCCGCTGCCTTACCGCTTGGCGATACCCCAACTAGAGATGGTGGCTATGACGGGATTCGAACCTGTGACCCCCGCATTATGAGTGCGATGCTCTAACCAACTGAGCTACATAGCCAACCTTGCTTCCGGTGAGTCGTTACCTCGTCACCGTGCGGGCCGAATTATGCGTATCTGGCTCTGGGGCGTCAACCCTTTTTTTGCCAGAAAAACGCAATTTGAGTGTGTTTGACCAGTTATTGGTCTCTGTTGCGCAAAAGCCCAACAATCTGCTTTTTTTTAAGACATTGCCATGATTGCCCGGGCAATGGCAGATAAAAAACAGGCCAGCAAATGCTGGCCTGTCATGGGATTAGACGTTGAACAGGAAGTTCATGATATCGCCATCTTTGACGATGTAATCTTTCCCTTCAGCGCGCATCTTGCCCGCTTCCTTGGCGCCTTGCTCACCCTTGTAGTTGATAAAGTCTTCAAAGGCGATGGTTTGGGCGCGAATAAAGCCTTTTTCAAAGTCAGTGTGGATCTTGCCAGCCGCTTGCGGGGCAGTGGCACCGACCGGAATAGTCCAGGCGCGTACCTCTTTCACTCCGGCGGTGAAGTAGGTCTGCAGGTTGAGCAGCTGGTAGCCGGAGCGGATAACGCGGTTCAGGCCCGGCTCTTCGATGCCAAGGTCAGCCATGAACTCGGCGCGATCTTCATCGTCCAGTTCGGCGATGTCGGCTTCGATGGCGCAGCAGACCACGACCACGACCGCGTTCTCGGCGGCGGCGATTTCACGCACCTTGTCCAGATAGGGGTTGTTCTCGAAACCATCTTCCGCCACGTTGGCGATATACATGGTGGGTTTCAGGGTCAGGAAGTTGAGGTGGCTGACGGCGGCCAGCTCTTCCTTATCCAGCTTCATGCCGCGGATCATCTGGCCGTTTTCCAGTGCAACCTTGATCTTCTCAAGCACTTCCACTTCCAGCTTGGCATCCTTGTCGCCGCCTTTGGCGCGCTTGGACTGGCGGTGAATGGCGCGCTCGCAGGCGTCCAGATCCGACAGGGCGAGCTCGGTGTTGATCACTTCGATATCGTCGGCAGGGGAGACCTTGCCGGCAACGTGAATGATGTTCTCGTCGTCGAAGCAGCGCACAACGTGGCCGATCGCTTCGGTTTCACGGATGTTGGCCAGGAACTGGTTGCCAAGACCTTCACCCTTGGAGGCACCGGCAACCAGACCGGCGATGTCGACAAATTCCATGGTGGTCGGCACAACGCGCTGCGGATTGATGATGGCAGCCAGCTGATCGAGGCGGGGATCCGGCATCGGCACCACACCTGTGTTCGGCTCGATGGTGCAGAACGGGAAGTTGGCGGCTTCGATACCGGCCTTGGTCAGCGCGTTGAACAGGGTGGATTTGCCTACATTGGGCAGGCCCACGATACCGCATTTAAAACCCATGGATTGTTACCTTACTTGATGGATGCTGTTGGGGGTCGCCCGCAGGCGGCCCATGTCATGCTTGTTCTGGTCGTCGCTCATGTACCGGCACAATGCCCGTACAGGGTCAAACCGACCTAACCCTTTTCAGCCTTGAAGCTGTGCAAGCGATTCATGGCCTTGGTCATATCTTGTTTGAACAGGATATCGGTGGCGCGCAGGGACTCGTCCAGCGCGGCGTCGATCAGGTTCTGTTCACTGCTAGGGGCCTTGGTCAGGACGAAGCCAGCCACCTGCTCTTTGCTGCCGGGATGGCCGATCCCGAGACGCAGCCGGAAGAAGTTATTGTTGTTGCCCATCTTGGCGATGATGTCCTTGAGGCCGTTATGGCCACCGTGACCACCACCCTGCTTGAACTTGGCGATGCCTGGCGGCAGATCCAGTTCGTCATGGGCCACCAGTATCGCTTCCGGTTCAATCTGATAAAAACGCGCCAGTGCGGCCACCGCCTTGCCAGAGAGGTTCATATAGGTGTTCGGGATGAGCAGCCGCACATCCTGCCCCTCGACCAGGATGCGGGCAGTATGGCCGAAGAACTTGGGTTCTTCACGCAGGCTGACATTGTGCCAGCGGGCCAGTTGCTCCACATACCAGGCGCCCGCATTGTGGCGGGTCTTGGCATATTCCGGGCCGGGGTTGCCCAGTCCGACGATCAGTTTGATTTCGCTTGTCACGCTTGATGTCTTCACTCGCAGCTGCCGTGGGCACACTACCCAGGGCAATAGGACGCAATATTCTAGCCGCCGAGTGGCGATCACTCAACCAATGTGCATGTTATGGCGGGATTTGCAGCATTATTGTGGCCAATGGGTGGCTAACTGTGGGCAAACGGGCCTCTTGCAAGAGGCCCGTTTCAGTTTACCGATGGATTATGCCCGGTTGACTACCGTCGTTATTTGGCACGCAGCAGGGTGACGGTCTCTTCATCCAGTGCGGTCAGGGTGGGACGGGCATCGCGCACATACTCCACGAAAGACGCTGCATCGGTGCCGCAATCCACGCCGCTGGCCTTGCAATCGAGGGCCTGGCCCGGGGCATAGACGGCGGTCAGCAGTTCACCGTTTTGTGCCACCTTCAGCACAGGGAAGGCGGTCAACTTGCCATTGACGCTGGCGATGTCGACCCGCTCGCTCTGGTGGCGCTGGGCATTGGCCAGTGCCTGCCAGCCATCGTTGCCGTTGGCGCTGTAGGCGTTCATCACTACCCGATAGCGCTGGCTATCCACCAGATCCTGCCACTCGCCGCTTGCGGTCTTGCGCTGCAATTGGGTCAGGGTGCCCGCTTTGCCTGCGTCGGTCTCCTGGAAGGTGTAACGCAGGTGACCGCCATAGGGGAACTTGCCGGCATGGGCGCTGGCGGGCAGGGTGGCGGTGATGGTCTCGGTCAGCAGGGCACGCACCTCGGCGCCAGTCAGGGTCAGCACCGAGAGCTGGTTCTTGAACGGCAGCAGGGTGAGGGCACTATCTCCCTCGCGCCATTCGCCAGCGGGCAGGTCGGCGCGCACGCCGCCCACCGCCACCAGAGCGAAGTCGACCGGGCCGCCGGTCAGATCTTGCACTGCTGGGGTATTGGCCCAGTAGAATTCCCCTTCGGCAACCAGCGGCGCTACATCTGAGCCGTGGCTGTCGCTGCCGTTGTCGCCGGGGCGACGGGCATTTTGCAGTTGCTCGGGGATGGTACCGATCACTGGCCCGTAGGCTTTCTCCAGCGCCGGTTTGTAGTGGCTGTCGATGATGCCGCGCAGGCGCGGATCTTCATCCACGGTCACCAGATTGGGCTGGTTGTCGACAAACTGGCTCGCCTCTTTGCTGCGGGCGTCGTCGAGCGCTTGCTTGCGCGCCGCATCGGCGAAGAAGTCGCGGCTGGCCAGCAGGCTGTTGTGGCCCTGGCAGTCGGTCACCTGACCCTGGCTGTCAAAGGTCACCTGTGCCAGACCGATGGCCTGGGCGTAGGAGCCCGCCTGCACCACGCAGGTCTTGCCGATGCCATCCGGATTGGTCACCAGCTTGGCGTAATCGCCGGTCTTGCCCCAGCCAATGTTGCGAAAATCGCCGAGCAGGCTGTGGGAGTGGCCGCCGACGATGGCATCGAGACCGTTTACCTTGGCGGCCAGCGCCAGATCCCGCTCGTTGCCGATGTGGGTGAGCGCCACAATCTGGTGGATCCCCTTGGCTTGCAGCATGTCGACCGTGGCCTGAGCCGAGGCGACCTCCTTGCCAAAGCGCAGCTTGCCGACGTTGGGGGCGATATTGCCCATGTCTTCCAGTACCAGACCGATGACGGCGACCAGCTGTTTGCCTTGCGGCAGGTTGTCGAGATCGGTGACCGGACTCTTCTGGTTGCCGTCAAAGGCGTAGACCACGAAGGGCTTGAGGTTGTCAGCTTTGCTGAGGGCCGGATCGGCCTTGGTGTCGAGGTTGGCGGCCAGCACCGGGAAGTTGACCCCCTCGATGAAGCGGGCCAGCTTCTGGTTATCCAGATCGAACTCGTGGTTGCCCAGCGCCATGGCATCGAGGCCGAACTGGCTCAGCAACTCGGCGTTGGCCATCCCCTCGTTGAGTTTGAAGTAGCCGCTGCCCTGCCAGGCATCACCGCCGTGCAGCAGCAGCAAGGGCTGGTTCTTGGCCAGCGCCTCGGCCTGATAGGCTTTCGCCATGGTCAGCAGGCGCGGATAACCGCCAAAGCGGGTATAGAGGGTGTCCGTCTCCCCCTGCTGGGCAAAGATCTGCCCTTTGATCTCGGCATTGACCGGATCAAACTGGGAGTGGGTGTCGTTCATGTGAGCCAAGGTCAGCACAAAGGGCGGGTTCTCTTTGGCGGGCTGACAGGCGAACAGGGCGGAGGTGAGGGTCGCGAGCAGGAGGGGACGCAAGCAATTCATGGGTAAATCCTTAAGCCTGCCGGGGGCAGGGTCGTACCAGATAGCAGAAAGTTGGAAAGAGAAGGTCCAGAAAGACGAAAACCGCCTGATGGCGGTTTTCGTTATTGCTGAATCTATCAATGCTCAAACATGGCAGAGATGGACTCTTCGTTGCTGATGCGACGAATGGCTTCGGCCAGTACAGTTGACAGCGTCAGCTGCTTGACCTTGCCGACCGCTTTCATCTCCGCAGTGAGCGGGATGGAGTCGGTGATGATCAGTTCATCGATCACGGAGTTCTTGATGTTCTCGACGGCAGAGCCGGAGAAGACCGGGTGAGTGGCGTAAGCGAATACACGCTTGGCACCGCGCTCTTTCAGGGCCTCTGCGGCTTTGCACAGGGTGCCGCCGGTGTCGATCATGTCATCAACGATGATGCAGTCGCGGCCTGCAACGTCACCGATCAGGTGCATGACCTGGGAGACGTTCGGGCGGGGACGGCGCTTGTCGATGATGGCGATGTCGGTGTCATCCAGCAGCTTGGCGATGGCGCGGGCACGCACGACGCCACCGATGTCCGGGGAGACAACGACAGGAGACTCGAGGTTCTTGGACTTCATGTCTTCCAGCAGCACCGGGCTACCGAACACGTTGTCTACCGGAACATCGAAGAAACCTTGAATTTGCTCGGCATGCAGGTCAACGGTCAGCACGCGGTCCACACCGACGCTGGAGAGGAAGTCAGCGACAACCTTGGCGGTGATGGGTACGCGGGCGGAGCGGACGCGGCGGTCCTGACGGGCATAACCAAAGTAGGGGATAACGGCAGTGATACGGCCAGCTGAAGCACGACGCAGAGCATCCACCATGACGATCAATTCCATCAAATTGTCGTTGGTCGGGGCACAGGTGGATTGAATGATGAAGATATCGCCACCACGTACATTCTCATTGATCTGTACGCTGATCTCGCCGTCGCTAAAGCGACCTACGGCAGCATTGCCGAGTTTGATAAACAGGCGATCTGCGATCTTCTGGGCTAGTTCCGGCGTTGCGTTACCAGCAAACAGCTTCATGTCAGGCACGGTTTGAAACCTCGGGGTTGCATCCAGTATGTGGGGGAGTCTGAAATCAGACCCTATCGTTTTGGGGCAAACGATTTATCAAGATAACGTACAAGGTGTCTGCTGCCCAATGATTGTGATGATACCGGTAACCCGAATCCGTGGCCGAGTGCAAAACCGGCCACGTTAATCATCATCAATACCGCTCGGTAAAATTGGCTGGGGTACTAGGATTCGAACCTAGGAATGGCGAGATCAAAACCCGCTGCCTTACCGCTTGGCGATACCCCAATCATTTGAACTGTTGCAATGTGGAGAAGAGAGGTGATATGTTCTCGCCCTTGGCGACAAACCCATCAAGTCCCTTCGGCACGCAGGCCAACACTTCCCGAGCAGTCACTTCGTCTTCAAATTGAGCAAAGACGCAGGCTCCTGTGCCCGTCATTCTTGACGGCGCGTATTCTAGCAACCAGCCGAGCGCATTGGCAACCTCGGGGTGGCGCTTTTTCACCAGTGATTCGCAATCGTTTTTCCACTCGCCTTCCAGCAGGTTGTCCAGCGCCATTTTAGGCGTGGCTCTCGGCAGGTCCGGATCCTGGAATACGGCTGCGGTCGCTACATGGCAATCGGGCTTGAGTACCAGATACCAGGCATCGGGCAGTTCGACCGGTTGCAGCCGCTCGCCCACGCCTTCGGCAAAGGCCGCCTTGCCACGGACAAACACCGGCACATCGGCCCCCAGCTGGACGCCGAGCGCTGCCAGTTCATCTTCGCTCAAACCCGCTTGCCAGAGGTGGTTAAGCGCCACCAGCGTGGTCGCTGCATCGGACGAACCGCCGCCAATGCCGCCCCCCATGGGCAGCACTTTTTCCAGCCGGATATGGGCACCTTGCGGGCTCGGCAGGGTTGCTTGCAGCAGGCGCGCCGCCCGGATAATCAGATTCTGCTCATCCGGCACCCCGGGAATGGCCGGGCTCAGGGTGAGTGTGTCGCTATTCGGTATCACCTCGAACTCGAGCCAGTCGCTGTGGTTGAGGAAGATAAACAGGGTCTGCAGCTCGTGATAGCCATCGGGACGACGGCCATTGACGTGTAAAAACAGGTTGAGTTTGGCCGGTGCCGGCCAGCGTGTGGAAGCCATTAACGTGCAAGAGTCCATTGGTTGATCTGAAGCTTGAGGCGGCTGTTCTGGCCAGTCATGGTCAGCTGGTGCGGCAGGCGGTAGCCATCCTGATCCCGATAATCGCCATAGACGATCTGCCACTGGCCGTCGCGCACGCTGGCCAGACTGCTGTCGGGGTTGAGTTCAAACTCCGCCTGACCCGGCAGCCCCTTGATCCACTCTGGCAATCCCGCAACCGGAATATTCCAGCCGGTCAGTTTATAGATGAGCGCTTCGGCATCCTGGCTCTGGTGGCGATTGCCGTCGCTGTCGAGCAGGGTGATCTCTCCCTTGCTGCGGGAGAGCTCCAGAATGCTGGTGCCAATCAGGCTGGTGAGGTTGAGGCGATAATCCTCCCCATCCTGCTGCCAGTTGAGACGGGCGCTGCCCTTTTGCTGTGGCGTGATGATGGCCATCTTGCCGGATAGCTGCCAATGGGTCAGCTGCTCGAGACGGGTCCGCTCCTGGTTCCAGTTCACCTGGTCACGCTGGGGCTGGGTGGTGGCACAACCGGCCAGCAACAGCAGGCAGGTGAGGGTAAAAATACGTAGCAGCAAGAGACGGCTCCAGAGAGAGGAATTTGCCACAGTATACGGGGCGGCCGTATTGCTTTTAAAGACTTACCCTTTCTCGTACAATTGGCAGCCTTTGCACCCAGCGTATGAAATGATCGTCGCCCACTCATGAGTTTGCTTGCCCTCGGAATCAACCACAACACCGCCAGTGTCGCCTTGCGGGAACGGGTCGCCTTTGGCCCGGACTGCATCGATCGCGCCTTGCGTGAGCTGGTGAGCCAACCCGGTGTCAGCGAGGCGGTGATCGTCTCCACCTGCAACCGGACCGAACTCTATTGCAATCTGGAGGAGGAGCGGCAGGAGCAAGTGCTGCGCTGGCTGCAGCAGTTCCACGGGCTGGACGCGGCCGAACTGGTCACTGCCATCTATCAGCATCACGATGAAGAGGCGGTGCGCCACCTGATGCGGGTGGCGTGCGGGCTCGACTCGCTGGTGTTGGGGGAGCCGCAGATCCTGGGGCAGATCAAGCAATCCTACGCCCATGCCCAGCAGGCGGAGTCGTTGAAGGGGGCGCTGGAGCGGCTGTTCCAGAAATCCTTTTCGGTGGCCAAACGGGTGCGTACCGATACCGAGATTGGCGCCAGTGCCGTGTCGGTGGCCTTTGCCGCCGTCAGTCTGGGTCGGCGGATCTTCTCCGATCTCTCCCAGACCAAGGTACTGCTGGTCGGGGCGGGGGAGACCATCGAACTGGTGGCCCGTCATCTGCGCGAGCAGAATGTCACCAAGATGATGGTGGCCAACCGCACCCTGCAGCGCGCCCAGACCCTTGCGGCCGAATTCGGCGCCCAGGTGATGACGCTCGAAGAGATCCCCGACTATCTGCACGAAGCGGATATTGTCATCAGCTCGACCGCCAGCCCCCTGCCCATCATCGGCAAGGGGATGGTGGAGCGCGCGCTGAAGGCCCGCCGCTTCAAACCCATGTTTCTGGTGGATATTGCCGTGCCGCGCGACATCGAAGCCGAAGTCGATGAGCTCTCCGATGCCTATCTCTACACGGTGGATGATTTGCAGGGGATCATCGAGCAGAACCTCGAAACCCGTAAGCGGGCCGCCGCACAGGCCGAGGTGATCGTGCAGGAAGAGCGCGACGAGTTTATGGGCTGGTATCGCGGGCAGAGTTCGGTCGACCTCATTCGCGATTACCGCCATCAGTCACAGCAAGTGGCTGATGAAGAGTTGCAACGGGCCCTGCTGGCATTGGCGCAGGGCGAGAGTGCCGAACAGGCGCTCAAGGCGATGGCCCATCGCCTCACCAACAAATTGATCCACGCGCCGACCCAGGCGTTGCGCCAGGCTGCCTCCCAGGGGGATCAGAGCGAGCTCTCCCGCTTGCGGCAGGCGCTGGGGTTGTCACAAGAGCCATAATTTTCGGGCAACCTGCCGGTTGTCCCGTCCTCCATTGAGAATGCAAGAGTTATGAATCCGTCACTGATCAGAAAGCTGGAAGGCCTCATCGAGCGCCACGAAGAAGTACAGGCCATGCTCGGCGAGCCAGACGTGGTCTCGGATCAGGATCGCTACCGCGCCCTGACCCGCGAATATGCCCAGCTGGAAGATATCGTTCACGCCTTCCAGCGTTACCGTCAGGCGCAGGATGATCTTGAGACCACCCAGATGATGCTGGAGGAGGAGGATGCCGACCTGCGCGAGATGGCGCAGGAGGAGCTGCCGCTCGCCAAGGCCAATCTGGAGGCGCTGGAGCAGGAGCTGCAACTGATGTTGCTGCCCAAGGATCCCAAGGATGACAACAACTGCTATCTGGAGATCCGCGCCGGTGCCGGTGGCGACGAAGCGGCCATCTTTGCCGGTGACCTGTTCCGCATGTACTCCCGCTTTGCCGAGCGTCAGGGCTGGCGCGTCTCCATCGTCAGCTGCAATGACGGTGAATATGGTGGCTACAAGGAGGTGATCGCCAAGATCGACGGCGAGCGCGTCTATGGCCGTCTCAAGTTTGAATCCGGTGGTCACCGGGTACAGCGGGTGCCGGAGACCGAGTCTCAGGGCCGGGTGCACACCTCCGCCTGTACCGTCGCCGTGCTGCCGGAAGTGCCGGAAGCCGAGCAGATAGAGATCAACCCTTCCGACTTGAAGATCGATACCTTCCGCGCCTCCGGTGCCGGCGGTCAGCACGTCAACAAGACCGACTCGGCCATTCGCATCACCCACCTGCCGACCGGTCTGGTGGTGGAGTGTCAGGACGAGCGCTCCCAGCACAAGAACCGCGCCAAGGCGATGTCGGTGCTCTCCGCCCGCCTGCAAGCGGCCGAGGATGAGCGCCACCGCGCCGCCGAGCAGAGCACCCGCCGCAATCTGGTGGGCTCCGGCGATCGCTCCGAGCGCATCCGTACCTACAACTACCCGCAGGGCCGCCTCTCCGAGCACCGCATCAACCTGACCCTCTACCGTCTCTCCGAAATTTTGGAAGGAGATCTGGACTGCGTCATCACGCCGCTGGTGCAGGAGTATCAGGCCGATCAGCTAGCCTCGCTGGCCGAGAACAACTGATGCAAATGGTGATCCGGCAAGCTCGCATTAAGTGTTCTGCCCATAAGGTGGAGTGGCACTGATGCAGATCCAGCAGGCCCGCGCCCATATCATGACTGTGTTGGCCGGGGGGGAGTCCCCCCGCGCCGATGCCGATGTACTGCTCTGCCATCTGCTCGGGTGTCGTCGCAGCTATCTGATGACCTGGCCCGAGCGTGAGCTGGATGCCGCCCAGCAGGCCACCCTGCAGACGTGGCTGGTCCGTCGTCTCAATGGCGAACCCATCGCCCATCTGGTGGGCGAGCGGGAGTTCTGGTCGCTGCCCCTCAAGGTGAGCCCGGCGACCCTGATCCCGCGCCCCGATACCGAGGTGCTGGTCGAGCAGGCGCTGACCAAAATCCCGCAAGGTCCTTGCTCCGTGCTGGATCTCGGCACCGGCACCGGCGCCATCGCGCTGGCGCTCAAGTCCGAGCGGCCCGAGGTCGATGTGTGGGCGGTGGATCGGATGGCGGATGCTGCGGCGCTGGCCCGCGAGAACAGCGCCGCGCTGGGATTGCCCATCGAGGTGCGCGATGGCAGCTGGTTCGAGCCCCTTGGCGAGCCGGATCGCGACCAAACACCACGATTTGCGGTGATTGTCTCCAATCCCCCCTATATTGATGGCGCCGATCCCCATCTCGAGCAGGGTGACGTGCGCTTTGAGCCCCGCTCGGCGCTGGTAGCCGATGACGCCGGGCTGGCCGATATCCGCCACATCGTGGCCCATGCCCCCGCTTATCTGTTGCTTGACGGCTGGTTGCTGCTGGAGCATGGCTGGGATCAGGGGGAGGCGGTGCGTCAGTTGCTGCGTGATGGCGGCTACCGTGAGGTAGCCACGGTGCGCGATTACGGGGATAACGACAGGGTGACGCTGGGCCTCTGCCCGCTGCGCTGACGGTTCCTCACTGTTACACGGCGGGTTGCCTGTGCACCCCCATGCAAGGATTGAATATGGTTTTTGTGCTCAAACACCTGCACCTCACCCTGATTGCCGGGGCCGTGCTGATGTTTATGCTCCGCTTCTACTGGGTACAGACCGCCACTGGCCGAGCCTATAGCGCGCCGGTGATGAAGGTCAGCGGCTGGCTCAACGGTCTGGTGGTGCTCTCCGGCGTATTGCTCTGCATGGTGCTGGATCTCAACCCGCTCAATAACGGAACGCCCTGGCTCAGCGAGAAGCTGATGGCCATTCTGGTGCTGGTATTTCTGGCGGCGATGGCGCTGCGGCTGGCCAAAAGCAATCTGGTGCGCTGGTGCTCCTTTCTGGGGGCGCTCGGCTGGATCTACTTTATTGCCAAGTTGGCAGTGCTCAAACAGACGAGTGTGTTCGGCTAAGGCATGAAGAGAATGTTACACATAGACGAATGGACCGATTTCGAAGCCCACGACATCACCGAGCTGGCGTTGTCAGTTAGCGACGAGATTTATGGCTCGGTCGAGGAGGGGATGCGCGAGTTGAACCTGCTGGACGAGTGGCTGGACGAGCAGATCGAAGAGGGCACCTGCGACGAGGTGCGCCAGCAGTTGCTGCAAGGCTTCTACCACAGCCTCGGTTTTCATGGCGACTGGCAGGACTATTTCTCTGCCAACAACTGTGACCTCAATCAGGTGCTGGTGCAGCGCAAGGGGATCCCGGTCAGTCTCGGCATTCTCATCATCCAGCTTGGGCGCAAGCTCGGGCTTGATGTGGAGGGGATCTGCTTCCCCGGCCACTTCCTGGTGAGCTTTGCCGGTGGCGAGGGGGAGGTCTATGTCGACCCCTTTACCGGCGACGAGCTGAGTCTGGCCCGCATCGAGCTGCTGCTGCGCGGTGCGCTGGGGGACTTGGCGACCTTGACCCCCGACTACCTGCAGCCCTCCGGCCAGTGGGAGATCATCGAACGGCTGCTCAACGTCAGCAAGGGGGCCCTGCTGCGGGAAGATCGCATGCCCGAGGCGCTGCGTTGCAGCGAGCTGTTGCTGCGGATGAAGCCCGGCGATCCGCTGGAGACGCGGGATCGCGGCTTTATCTACGAGCAGCTCGATTGCCCGCGCCAGGCCGCCGACGATTTTGAATATTTTATTGAACAATGCCCGGACGATCCCGTCGCCGACGTGCTGAAAGTACAGCTGGCCGCGCTGGATCTGAGCCCCAAGCCCCTCCATTAAGGGCGGCTTGAAACTGAAACAGAAGAATATCAAGGCCGCTGCGTCCGGTCGCAACGGAGTAACTAGGCTTCAGGCCCTTTTATTAAGGATGTCTTAGATGGAACAGAAGAATATCAAGATCAACCAGATCGACGTTGCCAACGACAAACCGTTCGTACTGTTTGGTGGCATGAACGTGTTGGAATCCCGCGACATGGCGATGGCGGTGTGCGAGAAGTACGTGGAAGTGACCAGCAAGCTGGGCATCCCGTTTGTGTTCAAGGCGAGCTGGGACAAGGCCAACCGCTCCTCCATCCACTCCTACCGCGGTCCGGGTCTGGAAGAGGGGATGAAGATTTTCCAGGAGCTGAAAGCGACTTTCGGCATGCCGGTCATCTCCGATCTGCACGAACCCCATCAGGCCAAGCCGGTCGCCGAGGTGGTTGACGTTATCCAGCTGCCCGCTTTCCTGGCACGCCAGACCGATCTGGTGGAAGCCATGGCCCGCACCGGCAACGTTATCAACATCAAGAAGCCGCAGTTCCTCAGCCCAAGCCAGATGAAGAACATCACCGACAAGTTCGAGGAGTGCGGCAACGACCAGCTGATCCTGTGCGAGCGCGGTGCCAACTTCGGTTACGACAACCTGGTGGTGGACATGCTGGGCTTGGGCGTGATGAAGAAGAGCACTGGTGGCTATCCGGTGATCTTTGACGTGACCCACTCCCTGCAGTGCCGTGATCCGCTGGGTGCCGCCTCCGGTGGTCGTCGCGAGCAGGTGACCGAGCTGGCGCGCGCCGGTATGGCGGTCGGTCTGGCCGGTCTCTTTATCGAATCCCACCCGGATCCGAAAATTGCCCGCTGCGATGGCCCGAGCGCCCTGCCGCTGGAGAAGCTGGAAGGCTTCCTCAAACAGATGAAGGCCATCGATGACCTGATCAAGGGCTTCGAACCCCTCGATACCTCGGCCTGATCCCGACGCTGTCATGTCTGATGAAAATGCCCCGCAATGCGGGGCATTTTTTGATAAGGATGCGGTGACAAGCACGCATAAAAAAACGGCCGATTGGCCGTTTTTTGCGCTGACACCACGAGAATCAGCTCTTCACTGCAGGGCGCTGATTACAGGCTCTGGGTGAAAGTACGGGTAACCACGTCACGCTGCTGTTCCGGGGTCAGGGCGTTGAAACGCACTGCGTAGCCAGATACACGGATGGTCAGCTGCGGGTATTTCTCCGGGTTTTCGATAGCATCTTCCAGAGTTTCGCGACGCAGCACGTTGACGTTCAGGTGCTGGCCACCTTCAACAGCAGGCTCAGCCTGAACCGGCAGTTCGCGGTATTCGAACTGACCCAGGTCAGCCAGTTGCACTTCTTGATCGGCAGCGAAAGCATCGCCTTTGACGCAGATGCAGCGAGCTTGTTGCTTCTCTTCGTCCAGCAGCCAGAAAGAGTTCAGCAGAGCGGTGTTGGCGGCCTGGGTGATTTGAATGCCTTTGATCATGGTATGACTCCTCAATGGGAACGCGAATCCAACTGTAAGGAAATTACCCTGATGTATTTAAGCTACCGTCGATGGCGATGACTTAAAGGGCCCTTGCCTTACACCTTTTCTTTGATGGGGTCATATATACCACGGTGGTAATATTACCAAAATTGATCTAGATCAAGAAAATCCGACAAAGCGCCATTTCAATGGGATTAAATTCTTGAGTTGAATCAAAAATAGGTCATTTTTCTGATTTTGTAAGATATCCAAATTATGCATCTTTTATCTCGTTAATCTAGTAATTTAACTACATCTTTTCGGCTTTTTCTGAGGTTAATTGAGGGGTTGGCTACACTCAGCAAAAAAAGCGAGGAGAGTGCCGGGTGAATAATGGGTGGCGAAAGTGGGCATGGCTCGCCCTGTGCTGTTGCTGGGCAAGCAGTGTTGCGGTGCGGGCCGAGACGGTGCGTATTGCTGTGGGCGAGTGGCCACCTTATATCAGTGAGGCGTTGCCCAATCAGGGCTTTCTCTGTGAGGTGGTGCGCCAGGCCTTTGCCGAAGAGGGGCTCGATGTCAGCTTTCACTTCTATTCCTGGGCCGAGGCTTACCAACTGACTCTGGAGGGGCGCTATGTGGTCACCATGCCCTGGTTTCGCTCCCGTGAGCGGGAGCAGCTTTTCTATCTCTCCGCCTCGCTCGGCCATTTCACCACTCGCCTGATGACGCTGACCGGTACGCCCGCGGTCAATCTGGGTGAGCTGAAACACGAACCGGTCGGGGTGACCCGTGGCTATTTCTATGGCGATGGTTTTGCCGCCCGCCAAGCCGGGCTCACCCTCGAGTGGTCAGATTCCGATGAGGAGAGCATGGGCAAGCTGCTTGACGGGCGGATCCACTATCTGGTGATGGATGAGCAGGTGGCACAGACTCTGTTCCAGCAGGCGCTCGTTCGTCATCCCCAATCGCTGTCACTGACCGGTGCCGCCGACCCCATCTGGTCGCAACCGGGATACCTGCTGATGCGCAAGGCCGATCCCGAGGCGCGCCGTCTGATGCTGCTGTTCAATACCGGGCTGCGCAAGCTGGAGCGCTCGGGGCGCCTCGCCAGGCTCTGGAAAGCGTGAGCCACGGTTGCGTCTTGCGGGCTGGCCCCCTATCCTGAGCCCTTCGCCGTATCAAGTGAGGAGGCCGGGGTGCTGACCTGGAGTGATGTGATTGGCTCTGAGAAAGAGCAGGACTATTTCAAGAGTACGCTGGCAACTGTCAGAGCCGAGCGGGAAGCGGGCAAGGTGATCTACCCGCCAGCTACCGATGTGTTCAATGCCTTCAAGCTGACCGAGCTGGATCAGGTCAAGGTGGTGATCCTGGGCCAGGACCCCTACCACGGCCCCAATCAGGCGCACGGTCTCTGCTTCTCCGTTCTGCCCGGCGTGCGTACGCCTCCCTCACTGGTCAACATCTATAAAGAGATGCAGCGTGACCTGCCAGGTTTCGTCACACCCAATCACGGCTTTCTCGAATCCTGGGCCAAACAAGGTGTCTTGCTGCTCAACACTGTTCTGACGGTGCAGGCCGGTCAGGCCCATTCCCACGCCCATCTGGGATGGGAGACCTTTACCGATCGGGTCATCGAGCAGATCAATGCCAGTTGTCAGGGTGTGGTGTTCCTGCTGTGGGGTGCCCACGCCCAGAAGAAGGGACGTTTCATCGACCGCCAGCGCCACTATGTGCTGACCGCGCCGCACCCGAGCCCACTCTCTGCCCACCGCGGTTTCATCGGTTGCGGTCACTTTAGCGAGACCAATCGCTTGCTGGAACAACAGGGCAAGCGTCCAATAGAGTGGAAATCTGTCTGCATCCCACTTGATTGAGTGCAAAGTTCGGGCGACAAATGACCGTATACTCAGGGACATAAGATTAATTCAGAGCCAAGGAGTGCCCATGTTATCCAGTCTGCACAAGGACCATCTCAACATCGCCCGACTCTTGGAGCTGCTCAAGCACAAGCTGGCAGCCATTCGTGCCGAAGAGCCCATCAGCTATTTTCTGGTGCGCGATGTCATCGACTACCTGCGGGAGGTCTCTGACAAGTACCACCATCCCAAGGAAGACCTCATCTATGACTACTACCTGAAATATCGGGTGGTGGAGGGTGAGGTCGCCAACCGCCTGCAGGAGGAGCACGTCAAGCTGCTGGAGGCCGGGGCCGATCTCAAGGAGATGGTGGAGATGATCCTGATGGATGCGGTGATCCCCCTCGATCAGTTCACCACCAAGCTGGAGCGCTTCGTGGAATTGCAAGAGGCGCACATGAACTACGAAGAGGGGGTGATCTTCCCCCATCTGCGTGACTCCCTGACCGAGGATGACTGGCGTCATCTGGAGCAAAGCTGGCAGAACCGCGCCATTGGCGACCCCCTGTTCGGGGCTGAGGTGAGCCAGCACTTTCAGGCACTGGCCAAACGCCTCTCTCTGCCGCTCACGAACGGCTAAGACGAGCCCGTACCCGCCGCGTGGCGGGTATTGTGTGAGTGCAACTTGAGTGAAAACAGAAAGGCCTCCATCTGGAGGCCTTTTGCATTATGGATGTTGCCATTCATTGTGCAGCCCAAGGATATACAACTGCTGGCAGCAACTCTCTTCGGAGAAGTTACTTATCGACTATCTGGCGTGACTGAGCAGGGTGGATGGGCAGGTGTGCAGGTATTGGTGGGGCGTCAGGCCGAACTCCTGTTTGAAGCGGGCGGCAAAGCGGCTGGGGGAGTCATAACCGCAGGCGAGGGCGACCTCCAGCGGGGTCAGGCCCTGTTGCAACAGGTTGAGGGCGTGGCTCATGCGTACCTGAGCCAGCAACTGGCGAAAGCTGCGACCTTCGGCGGCCAGCTTGCGCACCATGGAGGCGCGGCTCATGGAGAAGTGGGGGGCCACCGCCTCCAGGGTGTGGTCGATGCCGGGTTCCACCGCCAGGTAGCGTGCCAGCCGCTCTGCGAGGGTCATGGTGCTGGCGGGAAAGAGCAATCCGAGGGCGTTGGCGGCCCGCAGCTCGGCATAGAAGCCGCGCAGCAGTTCGGCCTGTGTTGCTTCGCTCAGTCCCCGTTCGGCCATGGTGCTGATGAGCTCAAAGCAGAAGGCGAGCCCGGGGGTGACCTTGACGGCGGGTTCCTCTAGATCGGCGTGGGAAGGGGCTGACTCGGCCAGCCATTCTGTTGGCGGCGGAGTGAGCAGCGTGATGGCGTGGGAGCGAAACTTGCCCTGCTCCGGCTGATTGACGAAGGTGAGCTGGTGGCCTGCCGGGATCAGCAGCCACCGCTCCCTGTCAAACGACAGACGTCGCTCGCGCCACCACAGTTGTTTGCTCCCCTGGGTGACCCAGATGAGGGTCGGGGCATAGATGAGCACCCGATGCAGGGGCTGCTGGCGGATCCCGAGATAGTGGCTCTGTTGCAGCAGGGGAGTGCTCATCCGGTTGGCTCCTAGGGGGTGACGAAGGTGGCGGTCAGGGTGGCTTTGCCGAGCGCCATGCTGTTGAGCATGTAGCCTACCATAGCCGGCGGGGTATCAGCCTTTACCTCGAGATCATGGGGCAGGGCCCAGGCGGTGAACTGATAGCGGTGCATGCCGTGACCTGCGGGCGGGCAGGGGCCGCCGTAACCCTGGCTGCCAAAGTCGGTGCGGATCTCCAATCCCTGCTTGAGCTTGCCGGAGGCATTGCTGGCCAGTTCGCTCTGGGTGGCAGGCAGGTTAACCACCAGCCAGTGCCACCAACCGCTGCCGGTGGGGGCATCGGGGTCATAGGCGGTAATGGCAACACTCTTGGTGCCTGCCGGCAGATCCTGCCAACTCAGCTGGGGCGAGTGGTTGTCGCCGCTGCAGCCAAAGCCGTTGAAGCTGAACTGTTTGTCCATCAACTGGCCTTCGTGAATGTCCGTGCTCTTCAGGGTCATGGCAAAGGCTGGCATGGCCGTCAGGCAGAGCAGTGGCAACAGGGCACTCTGTTTGAGCAATTTCATCGGGTGACTCCTCGTGTGGTAACGGGTTCACTTTAGCGAGGGTGGGACAGGATTTTGTTGCAGAACGACTCAAGGTGAGGTCGATTGGTGAGTTAATTGAGCATTTTGGTGTTTTTATGGCAAGAAGGTAAACGGCAGCCATAAAAAAACCGGCATCAGGGATGCCGGTTTTTTGTTTGACGATGAGAAGTGCGGCTTAGCGCAGGATCATCTCGTCACGGCCCGGGCCGACGGAAACCATCGGAACCGGTACGCCGAGCAGCTCTTCGATACGCAGCACGTACTGCTGGGCAGCGCGCGGCAGCTCTTCGAAGGTGCGGCAGCCGGTGATGTCTTCGCTCCAGCTTTCCATCTGCTCGTAAACCGGCTTCAGGGCAGCGGTTTGCGGCCAAATCGGGTTCTCGGTGTGGGCACCTTCGTAGGCCACGCAGATCTTCAGATCCGGCAGACCGGTCAGGCAGTCCAGCTTGGTCAGGGCCACTTCGGTGGCGGCTTGCAGCTCGACACCGTTCTTGGTGGCGACGGCGTCGAAGTAACCGACATCACGGGGACGGCCGGTGGTGGCACCGAACTCGTTGGTGATCTTGCGGAACTCGTCCTGGTTCTCCATGGCGGTCAACAGGGTGCCGGTACCGACAGAGGAGCTGAATGCCTTGGCCACTGCGATGACGCGCTCCGGGCGCAGACCCGGCAGACCGCCACCGATACCGGCGTAGGCGCCAGATACGTGGGAGGAGGTCACCCAAGGGTATTCGCCGTAGATCAGGTCACGGCCAGCGCCCAGCTGGGCTTCGAACAGCAGGGTCTTGCCTTCAGCCTGCAGCGCTTTGAGCGGCATGCTGACGTTGCACACTGCGTCGATCCAAGGTGCAGAGACTTCCAGCAGCCAGTCGGCCATCTCTTGGGCAGTCTGGGTGAATTCGAAGGAGGGGTAGATAGCCTTCATCTGCGGCAGTTTCCAGTCCAGCATGAACTGGATGCGCTCGACCAGCACGTCCGGCTGTTTCAGCCAGCCGACCAGGATCGCTTTCTTCATGACGCGATCGCCGTAGGCAGGGGCGATGCCCTGACGGGTGGAGCCATAGGCGCCGTCACCCAGACGTTGCTCTTCAAGGGTATCTTCCAGTGCGTGCAGCGGCAGGCAGAGGGTTGCGCGGTCAGAGATGGCCAGCTTCGGAGTCACGCCGGAGGCTTTGACTTCGTCGAGCTCGACGGTCAGTTTCTCGGGGCTGATCACCATGCCCGGGCCGAGGACAACCAGGCAATCCGGGTTGAATACGCCACTCGGAACCTGGTGCAGCTTGAAGGTGCCAAGGTCGTTGACCACAGTGTGGCCAGCGTTGTTGCCGCCCTGGAAGCGAATGCTGGCGCCAGCTTGACCTGCCAGATAATCCACGATGCGGCCTTTGCCTTCATCACCCCAGTTAGCACCTACGACTACGATAGACGACATGACTCTTTCTCCTAAGACGTTAGGCGTCCATCCTAGGAGCCTGATGCGGATTAGAAAAATTAATTATCTTTATAATTCCGATAAGAGAGCCATATAATTATGGCCAATTAAACGGCAAACCGTCCGATTTTGCCTGGCAAGCCCCGCTCCTCGCGGGTTGAGGGACTCTTATGCTGGATATTCACTGGCTGCAAACCTTTGTCACCCTGGCCCGATTGCAACATTTTGGCCAGACCGCCACCGAGCTGCACATGACCCAGCCCAATGTCAGCCTGCATATCAAGCGGCTGGAGCAGGCGACCCGGGTGCGGCTGATCGAGCGCAGCCCGTTTCGCCTGACGCAGGCGGGGGAGCGGCTGCTGCAAAGCGCCGAGCGCACCATCGCCGAGTTGCAGCTCTGCCAGTCCGATCTCAATGCCCTCAACCAGCTGAGTCAGGGGACGCTGGCCATCGCCGCCAGCGACATCATCTCCCGCCTGCTGCTGATCCAGCCGTTCCAGCGCTTCAAGCGGGAGTTTCCCGGCATCGACCTTACCCTGTTCAACACCACTTCGGATCAGGCTGCCGAGCTGGTCAAGGCGGGCAAGGCGGATCTGGGTTTTGTCATGGCGCAAAAGCGCAGCGAGCCGCTCTGCTATACCGAGCTGCAACAGGTGACCTGGTGCGCGCTGGGTCACGGCCTTGCCCGCTGGCAGGCACGGGCGGTGGCGGGAGAGAGCGACCCCCTCGACGAGCCGACCCTGATCCTGCTCGGTCACGACACCCGCACCCGGGCGCTGATCGACCCGTCCCTGCCGCTGCTGGCCTTGCCCCCCTGTCGCATCATGGAGGTGGGCAGCGTGGACGCCCAGCTGGATTGGGCCGAGGCGGGCTTTGGTGTCGCCATCGTGCCGGACTTCTCCCTGCATCCGCGCCTCAACCTCACCGCGCCGGTCACCAGCCTCGGCGACTTTCCCGGTACCAGTCTGGGCTACGTGGTGCGCCAGAATCAGGTGTTGTCGCGGGCCATCAAGCAGTTGCTGCACTGGGTGGAGGAGGAGATCCAGAAGCCCAATCCCTATCTGACCCGGGTGATGGAGCCGTAGCGGGGCGGCAAGGTGAGCAGGCCTATCGGGGTGACTGTGCCGCCATCAATTGCGCCACTATCGAGCGCATATCAATAATCAGGGCAGCCGAGGCTGCCCTGATGCGTTTGTGGGCGTTGACCACTCAGGGTTGCAGCTGTGTGGCTGCGCTGGTG
>NZ_JBFODN010000252.1:0-16820 GCF_040908345.1 Aeromonas sp. R3-1 | reverse complement strand
GATCCACCCCCACCACCTCGTCGGTACCGGTTTTTCTCCCTTGTGCAACCGACAGCCACACTCACCCTTGACTCATCCTTTGCGGGTGAGTGTGCTGTTATGACCGCTGCTAGGTATTGTAACCAATTGAAATTGCTAGAATGTTCGTTTCCTATAATAGGAAACGAACCCCATCTTTGGCATGACCCAGGGGAGGGGAAGTGCGTTCGAGCTCCCGTCGAGCAGGGCCGCATCAATCGACCTGTGGCCCAATATCTTTCATGAACTTATGAAGTTACACCCAACTTGATGGGAATAAATATCAATTGCATTTGGTGGCCATTTGTCCCCCTAAAGGGGGACTTAAATCTTGGGGCGGCAATAGTGCCAAAACCAAAGGACACCATCATGAAAGTGAATCTCGATCTCATAGAGCGACTCTTTGGCAAGTCTGGCCGGTCGATCCAGCGGATGCTGGATAACGGTCAGCTGACCAAGGAGGAGTTGTTGGACTTCAGCCTGTTTGTCGCGTCACTGACGGTGGCAACAGGGGGCATTCTGGGCAAGCCGTTGATGGATAGCATCAAGTGGGGATTGAGTGAGCGCATCATCTCCGGTCTGAACCCGTCTCTCCTTGGGCTCCATGTTGGCCACACCAAGTGGGAAGAGAAGGTGAGCGCCAGTGCTAAGCGAAAGGCTCGCCGCGTCTCGCTCAACGGCGACGAAGTACTGGAGTTGGCCTACCTGATGGCTATCGCGGATGAACATTTCTTTGAGCAACTGCGAGGCCGTGTCGAGACCGACCTACGCGAGAGGGTATGGTCACAGGAAGAGTTGGTTGCCCAGTTGACTCACAAGCGGCAGCACTGGCTTGATGAGGACTGCACCGACGAACCACAATCCCCCCTGCATTAATAGCAAACAAGAAAAGGGGCCGCGTCCTGCGGCCCCTGTTGTTTACTCTCCTCCTTGTTCCGACAACAGCCTGTCGTGGGCGTCCGCGATCTTGTCTAACGACAATTGGTACACCCTGGATTGGCTGTGGCGTGGCAGGTCGCGGCCGGTGCCATGCGTGAGAATGCCGTGTTTACGCAACACCTTATGGACGTAGTTGGCGTTAAAATCGGCGAAGGTCTTTTTAAAACCATACACGTAGAGGTGCAGGTCGGGCCCGAGCTTGTAGCCGTAAGTCTCCCCCAGCTTCGTTACATTCGGCCCATCGGCAAGGTACTGCCCGTGGCGCCCTTCGAGTAGGTCGACCAACTGCTCGATAATGTTTGCTTCTTCAAGGGAGCCGCTTGTACCACGCCTTGCGAGCCACTTGCGGAATAGTTGCTCGACAACAGCTGCTACACTACCCGCAGGCCAACCTGTGATCCCGAAGCGGTTGGCCAACTCACCTGAAGCTGATATCAATCCGAATGCATCGGCTACCCTTTGCACTTGGCCATCACACTCTTTGGCTCCAAGCCGTCGCATCATGTCAGCGCGATGTTCGTCAACGAATGCCTGAGCACCATTGATGTCCAAGGTCAGCTCTTCAACAAAAGATCGGAAGGCAATGCCATGATACTGGGCAGTCCGTTCTGCGAGGGCCTTGGAAAGGGAGGCACCATTCGGGTAGCCATGCAACTCTTCGAAGATGCCATGCCGGTCTGTATCGGCCTCAATATTGATCATGCGGACATCATGGCCAGCTTTGTGACGCTTACCGACCGAGGCAAGGCTGTGCTCCAAGTCAACTTCCCCGTTGCTGAGGAAGGTTGTTCGCCATTGCAGTTTGGCACGGCGCGACAGATCTGCATTGGCACGAGCTCGTCCTTCGCCGTTGGCCAGCATGTAGATGGTGTCGCCTAGAACATGAGGGTCAGCCTGCCCGATTTCGTCCAGAAAGAGGGTACTGTCGTTGAACAAGCCCGCAGTGGTTTCCAATCCCACCTTGGTGGCATTCCACGTCTGGATCTTGTTGGCAGGCTTGCCGAGCACACTAGCTGCAACCAACATGGCGGTGCTCTTGCCAATTGAGGATGGCCCCACCAGATGGACGCCAAAGCTGCTCTGATTGGTCAAGCGCAGCAAGGGGCCAACGAAAGCAAGCGAGGTACTTAATAGCAAGCGGCTGTTGCCAAGGCACAGCGCTGCAACGTCATCACGCCACTCGTCCAAGGTGCCTGCCACGTCGGATTGGGTTGGGTTATTCCCGGTATAGGTGTACTCATTGTCGTTGGTAGATCCCACCGGTCCATCTCCCAACATGAAGATGTGGGTATCCGGGATCCAGCCTAGTCGATCAACCCGAATGAACGTCTTGTAGGGGTTCTTCGAGTTGAGATAGTCAATCAGCTGTCTCTTCATTCCCAAGTTGAAGCGATAGCCCCCGTCCATCAGCTTCATCAATGCTTCACGCCCCTCAGCCAGCAGGTGAACGTGTGGAATGAACGCCTCCTGCGGTCGACCATCAGGGCTATACCAGCGTACTTGCAAGCCCCAGCCTAGACCCGCAGTGTCGCGCCCGCAGGCTGTTACCCAGAGTGGAGCACCGATCCTGCTCCAAACATCGTCTTGACCTTTGTCAGTGGTGACACAGTAGAGTCCATCTTGAAACTCAATGGGACCTAACTGGAAGGGCTCGGCCTTCAGCTCATAACGCTTTGTATTCATGAGATATTCCTTTATATAAAGTTGGTTGAACGATCCGGTCTCGTTGGGGTTTGTGACACAGTGACGCCGTGACACCGGATTTAATGGGCTGGAGGAGCGGCCTCAACACACGCGAGCAGTGCGGCTTTGCCGTTAAGGCAGAAGAGGTCATTGAAGTCGGTTATGCCGGGGATGGTCGGTGGCACAATCAAGCGGCCGTGCAGTTGATAAGCTGCTGCACGCGCTTTGGTTAGTCCGGGGTTGCCTGTAGTGGCATGATCGTTGTCTGCACACACCCACAGCTTGCTGCTGCTATAAAGCGTGCGAATGATATGGCCGACCTCGAGCAGGTTACCGGCAGAAAATGCAATGGCGACCGGCAGGCCGAGGTTCTCAAACAGCGTGGCCCCGGTTGAATAGCCTTCGCAAAGCAATACGGGGGCGCCGGACTTGGGTGAAGGGCCAAGGAGTAAGAACCCGCCCTTGAGTGACAACCCCCGATGGAAGCGCTTATTCCCGCTTTCATCGATGTCTTGCAAGCTCAACAACTGGGAGCGTGCATTGAAGACCGGTACTATCAACCGGTTACCAAACTGACGAGCACCGACCCCTGAGATTTGTTTGCGTGCAAGGTAAGCGTGTTGGTATGGGGGCTCGGCTGCCCCCCAGATCTCTTTGGCTTCCTTGAGTGCCTTTGCTTGGGTCTCGGCAAGCCGATGTGCCTCAGCTGCTTTTGCTTGCTGAGTGAGTTGGGCACGGATATAGCTTGGTATTGCGGGTCCGATTGGCCGCCATACGCACTTTATTCCCAACTTCCACGAGCCAAAGACGGCGTGATTACCCAACTCGTCGGTGATCAACCAACCATTGCTTGTACCAGGGCGGTCCCCTTGAATATGAAAGCGGAGAACCTGACCAGGAGTAGGGTTCAATGCGCGTGATGGCTTCACGCCCATGTCAGTCATTGAGTCTTCCAAGGAGAGGGCGGTGGTCATGGTTACATCCCCCCGACCAACTTCTGCATCAAGTCCTCGATATCACAGCTGCGCCAAGCGACGCGGCGACGACCGAGCTTGTAATTTTGCGGGTAGAGACCCTGCTTCATTCCGTCATACCAAGTCGTCTTGCTGACAGGGATTAAAGCCAGCACTTCGTAAAGAGAAAGGAAATGGTAGGAGCAGGTAGTTGATGAGCGCAGTTTGGCCTTAATTGTTGCTGGGGCAGAGGCGCAAGGGCGCTTGGTACCTTTGGGGTAAGTCTGAGGAGTGGCGTTTTGATTCATACTGAGCTCCTTGCGTAGCAGTTGGTCAGCGTACGGTGTTGTCCCTGTCCGTACAGTGAGCGCAGTGAATCACTAATTTAAAAACTCCACATCAAATTTTTTTTCTAAGGTTATGTTTTTCATAACGTTTTTGTTATGTTTTTCATAACATTTCGGCGTTTTTTGTTATGTTTTTCATAACGTTTTTGGGTGTTTTTTAGACTTTGTTTTCATAATGATGTTGCTTTTTAGTTCATTTGGTTTGCTTGTCGCGGGGGGAATACGATGATTTGGGTGGAGGGATATAGGTACAGTGATTGGTACATTGCGACTTTGTATTGATTCAAAATGCTTTAAAATTCAACTTCCTAAAGTGATGATTGCACTGGCTGTCTCTCCGCCACATGCCAAGCCCAACCTGTTTAGCAGGTTGGGCTTTTTCTTTTGGTGAGGTGTTGAGGGACTATCCGGCCGCCTGTGTATCTGTGGTCATCGATCCGGATGAATGCTGTTGGCTGCTCGTCGTGCCCGCCAGGCCTGAATGCGCGCCTGGGTGCCGATGACGAAGACGAAGAAGATCGGTACGAAGAAGATGGCCAGCAGGGTGCCGCTGATCATGCCGCCAAACACGCCGGTGCCGATGGCGTGCTGGGTCTCCGCGCTGGCGCCACTGGCGAGCATCAAGGGCACCACCCCGAGGGTGAAGGCCAGCGAGGTCATCAGAATGGGGCGCAGGCGCAGGCGGGCAGCAGTGACAGCCGCATCAAGCAGCGAGCGCCCTTCACTGTGCAACTGGCGCGCAAACTCCACGATGAGGATGGCGTTCTTGGCCGACAGACCGATGATGGTGATCATGCCTACTTTAAAGAAGACGTCGTTGGGCATGCCGCGCAGCATCACGGCCGCGACGGCACCGAGCAGGCCCAGCGGCACCACCAGCATCACCGAGAGCGGGATCGACCAGCTCTCGTAGAGTGCCGCCAGCACCAGGAAGACCACCAGCGCGGACAACAGCATCAGCAGGGGGGCCTGCTCGGCCGATTGGCGCTCTTGCAACGACTGTCCCGTCCAGGCCAATGTGAAGCCTGGCGGCAATTGCGCCACCAGACGCTCCATCTCCGCCATCGCCGCTCCGCTGGAGATGCCGGGCGCGGCCCCCCCGGCAATACGCACGGCAGGGAAGCCATCGAAGCGCATCATCTGTTGCGGCGATTCGCGCCATTCCGGTGTCACCACCTCCCGCAGGGGGACCATGCCACCGCTGGCATTGCGCACCCGCAGGCCGAGCACATCATCGAGCTGCATGCGCGCCGACGCGTCGGCCTGCAGAATGACCTGCTGCATGTGCCCGCCATTGGGGAAGTCGTTGACGTAGAGTGACCCCATTGCGGCAGACAGGGTACTGCTTACGCTGGCGAACGAGAGTCCCATGGCTTCGGCCTTCTGTCGATTGATCTCGAGGTGAATGCTCTCGCCGGGAGGCAGATTGTCGGGATACACATCACTGACTACCTGGCTGTTGGCGGCCAGTTCCAGCAGCTGTGCCTGAGCGGCCAGCAGCGCGGCATCTCCCCGGTTGGCTCTGTCTTGCAGGAACAGGGTGAAGCCGGAGGCGGTGCCCAGCTCGTCGATGGCGGGCGGCAGCAGGCTCATTACCGTGCCTTCAGGAATATTTGCCATAGCCGCTTGTGCCCGATCTGCCTCTTCGGCTGCCGTGGCACCATGACGCTGATCCCAATCTTTTAGCATGGTGAAGGCCATGGCGGCATTGGGGCCTGCGCCGGAGAAGCTGAAGCCCTGCACCACCAGGTTGGTGTCCAGCGCCTCGCGAGAGGCGACGTGAGCCTCGAAGGCCTTGACCACCTCAAGAGTACGCTCGCTGGTGGCGCCGGTCGGCAGCTGGATGGAGGTCATGAAGTAGCCCTGATCCTCGTCCGGCAGGAAAGAGGAGGGCAGCTGGGCGGCGCCGATGGCCAGCACGGCGCAGAGGGCGGCAAAGGTTGCCATCATCCGTCCGCTGCGCCCGACCAGCCGGGTTACCCGCGCACCGTAGCCTGCTGTGAACCGCTCGAAACCCCGGTTGAAGGCACCGAAGAAGCCGCGCTTCTCATGATGATCCGGACTGACCGGACGCAGCAGGGTGGCGCAGAGCGCAGGCGTCAGGGTCAGGGCGAGGAAGGCCGAAATCAGGATCGACACCGCCATTGACAGGGTGAACTGCTGGTAGATGACCCCCACCGAGCCGCTGCCAAACGCCATGGGAAGGAACACCGCCGTGAGCACCAGGGTGATGCCGATCACCGCCCCGGTGATCTCTTTCATGGCTTGCGAGGTCGCCTCACGGGGCGACAGCCCCCGGGTGGCCATCAGGCGCTCGACGTTCTCCACCACCACGATGGCGTCGTCGACTATGATGCCGATGGCCAGCACCATGCCGAACATGGTGAGGGAGTTGATCGAAAAACCGGCCAACAGCATCACTGCGAAGGTGCCAAGCAGAGCGATGGGGGCGACGATGGCCGGGATCAGGGTGTAGCGCAGGTTCTGCAGGAAGAGAAACATCACCAGAAACACCAGCACCATGGCTTCCAGCAGGGTGTGGATCACCTTTTCGATGGAGACCTTGACGAAGGGAGCCGAGTCAAACGGGATCGAATAGGCCATGCCCGCAGGCAGGGTGGGGGCGAGCTGGGCGAGACGGGTGCGCACCGCATCGGCGGTACGCACGGCGTTGGCGCCGGGGGAGAGCTGGATGGCGGCGCTGGTGGCGGCCACCCCGTTCTCCCGGTTGGAGAAGGCGTAGGATTGTGCCCCCAGCTCGACCCGGGCGACATCACCCAGCACCAGCTTGGCGCCATCACCACCGGCTCGCAGCACGATGGCGGCGAATGCCTCGGGGGTCGTCAGTTGGCCTTGAACCGTGAGGGGAACCGTCAGGCTCTGCCCCGGCAGGGCGGGTTCGTCACCGAGGCGCCCTGGGGCAATCTGGATATTCTGCTGCTCGATGGCCTGTGCCACCTCGCTGATAGTCAGCCCGTAGGCGGCGAGTTTGGCCGGATCTACCCAGATGCGCATGGCCTGCTCGGCGCCGAACAGTTGCACTCGTCCTACCCCGTCGATGCGGCGCAACTCCTGCACAATATTGCGTGCCATGTAGTCGTTGAGGGCAACCTCATCAAAGCGGCCATCCGGTGCGGTCATGCCGACCATCATCAGAAAGCCGGAGGAGGCGGACTCCACCTGCAGGCCGGTTTGCCGCACCGCTTGTGGCAAGCGAGGTTCGACCGCCTTGATGCGGTTTTGCAGGTCCATCTGGGCCAGCTCCGGATCGGTGCCCGGCTTGAAGGTGGCAGTGATCTGCGCGCTGCCCGAGGCGTCCACAGAGGACTCGAAGTAGAGCAGGTTCTTCACTCCCGACAGCTCGCGCTCGATAAGGCTCACCACCGCATCGTTCAGGGTCTGCGGTGTGGCGCCCGGATAGGTGGCATAGAGGGTCACCGACACCGGCGCCACCGAGGGATAGCGGGAGATGGGGAGCTTGGGGATGGCGATGACCCCTGCCAGCACGATGAACAGGGCGATCACCCAGGCAAACACCGGGCGATGGATAAAAAACTGCGGCATGGATAACTCTCCGATTCAGCGAATGCCGCTGTCAGCCGGTTGGCTGACGACGGGTGGTTGCCAGGGGGAGGCAATGACCTGAACCCCCGGGGTCAGACGGTCGATCCCTTCGATCACCACCTGTTGCCCGGCACTGAGCCCGGACGCGATGCGGTACTGGTTATTCACCAGTTCAGCGGTATTGACCGGAACCAGCTGTGCCTGCCCCTGGCCATCCACCACCCACACGCTGGCTTGACCCGAGGTGCGAACTACCGCCTGCTGGGGCACGGTCAGGGCGTTGGCATAGCGGGCCCGAGGGATGCGCGCCTGCACATAGAGGCCGGGCAACAGGCGCCGCTCAGGGTTATCCACCAGCACCCGCAGCAGCACGTCGCCGGTTCCGGCATCGACCTCGATACCGGAGAAGAGGATGTGCCCCTGCATCCCCTGCGGCGTGCCATTGCTGCCGAGGATCTCCACCGCCAGTTCCGGTGCCGTTGAGCCAGCCTGTTGGCGCAGGGATTCCAGCACCGAGGCCGGTTGGCGCACATCGACGTAGACCTGATCAATCTGCTGGATCCGGGCCATGGGGGTGGCATCGGTGGGCGACACCAGGGCCCCTTCACTCACCAGCGCCTGATCGATGCGCCCGGCGATGGGGGCCTCCACGCTGGCAAATTGCAGGTTCAGCTGGTGCCGGGCCAGGGTCGCCCTGGCCTGGGCTACATCGGCAGCCGCCTGATCCCGCTGGGAGATCGCATCGTCATAGGTCTGGCGGCTGATGGCGTCGGTGCGCAGCAGCGGCTTCAGGCGCTCAATCTGGATGCGGGCGCGGGCCAGCACGGCCTCGGCCCGTTGCAATACTGCGGCAGCGCTGTCGACATCGGCCTTGAAGGGGGCCGGGTTTATCTGGAACAGCACGGTGCCTGCGCTGATCTCGGCGCCCTGCTCGAACAGGCGGCGCTGCACGATGCCGCTGATCTGGGCGCGAATGTCGGCGCTGCGCAGTGCCGCCACCCGGGCGGGGAGATCCTCGCTGATGACCAGCTCCCGACCAGTCAATGTCAGCACCGACACCTGAGGAGGGGCGGGTGCCTCCTGCTCTTGCGGCGCGACATCGCAACCCGCCAACCCGAATGCGGCAATGACGGCGAGCAGGGCGCCCGCATACCGCTGTTTGACAAACATCATCCACTCACCTCGTTAAACCGTCTCTCCGGTGTGATGTGACCGAAGAGTGTATCGAGCGGCCATTATGGCGAGGGGCTATTGCGAATGATTCGAGGCTTTGTGGAGAATCCATGGAGGCGATGATAAAGTTCAACGCCACCTTTTTTCGAGTCCGACTATGTCCCATCTCAATGCTTCCGCCAGCCCGGCGGGCCAGTCACTGGTACTGATTGCAGAGGATGAAGCCGAGATCGCCGACATCCTCGCCGCTTACCTGCAACGTCATGGCTTGCGCTCCCTGCACGCCGCCGATGGCCGTGAAGCGCTGGCCATGCATCAGGCATTCAAACCCGATCTCCTGCTGCTGGATGTGCAGATGCCGCAACTGGATGGCTGGCAGGTGCTCAGCGAGATCCGGGCGCGCGGCGATACGCCGGTGATCATGCTGACCGCCCTCGATCAGGATCTCGACAAGCTGATGGGGCTGCGCATGGGGGCGGATGACTATGTGGTCAAACCCTTCAATCCGGCCGAAGTGGTGGCGCGAGTGCAGGCCGTGCTCAGGCGCACCCGGGCCGTAAAGCCTGCCACGGCGAACGTGTTGCGGGTCGGCCAGTTTCAGATCGATCTGGAGAGCCACGAGGCCAGCATTTTCCGCGATGACCAGCAGCAGGTGCTGGAGCTGACCCTGACCGAGTTCAAGTTGCTCGCCTCTTTGATGCGGGCGCCGAAACGGGCGTTCAGCCGCGCCGAACTGCTGACTCACTGCTTGCCGGAGGGGGATACCCAGGAGCGTACGGTGGATAGCCACATCAGCAAGTTGCGCAAAAAACTGGAGACACACGGCATTCAGGGGGTCCCCGCCAGTGTCTGGGGGGTTGGCTATCGCTTCGGGGGCGATGCATGAAATCGGCGCCCGGCCTTCGCAGGCAGATCATCCGTTCTCTGGGCTTGATGACGCTTGGTATCATCTCCCTCGCGGTGATCGGCACCTATGTGTTTTATGGCATCGCCGTGGCGTTTGTGCCGGGCAGCATCTCCGAGACCTGGGTGCCCTCCAGAGTCGAGATGTTATGGATCGGTTCCACCATTCTCATTGCATTGGGGATGGCGCTGTACGTGGCGGTGCGCCTCTCTCGCCGCATCCTGACTCCCCTCAACTCGGTGGCAACCAGCCTGCGCGAGGTGGCCGAGGGCAAACTCGATGCCCGCGTGCCGGAGGATGAGCAGGCGATCGGGGAGACGGCGCAACTGGTGCGCGACTTCAATACTATGGCCGAGCGGCTGCAGAGCATGACCCGCGAGCGGGAGTTCTGGAATGCCGCCATCGCCCACGAATTGCGCACTCCCGTCACCATTTTGCGCGGCCGCTTGCAGGGGCTGGCCGAAGGGGTATTTCCTCCCAGCAGCGAACTCTTCGAGGGATTACTGCGCCAAGTGGAGGGGCTCAATCACCTGATCGAGGATTTGCGGGTATTGAGCCTCAACGACAGCGGTCATCTGGAGTTGCAGCGGGCCGAGGTCAGGCTGGCCGACGAGCTTGCCGTGGTGCTTGAGGCGTTTGCCAGCCCTCTGGCGGCGAGCGGATTTGTGTTGCAGCGGGAGCTCGATAGCGAACTTCATGTCTGCTGCGATCTGTTTCGTATCCGACAGGCTCTGATGGCGCTGTTGGAAAATGCCCAGAAGCACGCGCTGCCTGGCCTGCTGACCGTGCGGCTGCATCGCTCGGAGAGTGTGTGCGTCCTGAGTGTGGAAGATGAGGGGCCAGGCATCAGCGAGGAGGTCGCCGCCTGTATCTTTGATGCGTTTCGTCGGGGAGATCCGTCACGCTCGCGCAAGAGCGGCGGCAGCGGACTCGGACTCGCCGTGGTCAAGGCGATTGCCGAGGCCCACGGTGGCAGCGCGGTTTGCCAAGCTACCGGGCAGGGAGGGAGCCGATTCGTGCTCTCCTGGCCCATCTCGGCCATGTCCGGTTGCCCTGAAATCTAGCCTAGGGGTGGCAGGTTCTGATGAAGCTATACAGCTGACAGCTGCCCGCACAGGGGCGTTCGACAAGCGACCGTTATAGGGTTTTCTACCGCTTGTGCCGGGTGAGCAGGAGTGGTTGGGACATGGCTCATTTGGCGCGAAATCATGGTTTTTTGCCGCTAAAAATTGAAACCGTTTTCAGAAATCCTTTTCAACTGTGATCCGCTTCAAAGCTTTTTCGGGCGCCAACCTCTAGCATTGGCTCCACGAATTAGGGGCTAGCGCTCCCGATTTTCCCGCTGTGGGAGGTAACCGGATGTTCCGGCTATTTCCTTCGTTACTTTCGACGGTCATCATGGATGGCCGTTTTTTTTTTGAGTTATTTCACGGTAAAGGGTCGAGCCGCTGGCGCTTTACCGTTAAAATTCCGCTTTTGCACTTGCCCGTGAGTCTTGATGTCTGCGTCCACCCTCTCTTCGGATAGTTATGCCCTGCTCGCAACCCTGCAATTGCAGCGCGTTGCCAGTACCCGTTTGCTGCAAGAACAACTGGCGATAGGCCATGCCCTGATCGATAAACTGACCCGACTGCAGGATGTGGGGCTGGTCAGATTGCGCGGGGAGCAGCAGTGGAGCCTGACCGCCGAGGGGACGCTGGCGCTGATCCTGGGGGTGCGTGCCGGTCTCTGCCCGGCGCCGGACTGGAGCCGGGTGCCCTCATTGACCGGGCAGGATCTTACCCATGCGGTGGTGCGCGAGCTCTGCCGCGGCAAAGCGGGGGAGATCCCCACCTATTTCTCGGCCAGCGATCTGCTGACCCTGCTTGATACCCCGGACGCTCACCAGTTGCTGGCGGGCTCCAGCCCCGCCTGGCAGCAAATGTTGCTGGAGCACTTCTCGCTGCAACTCTTGCTCGATGCCCCCTATGAAGAGCGCTGGCCGCTGGCCAATGCGCTGGTGCGCTGCGCCCCCGAGGTGCAGGCCCGGGCCAAAGCGTTTGAGGCGGAGTGGCGCTGGCTCTGCGGGGATGGCGAGAGCACATCGCTAACCGGCGAGGACCAGGATGCCGCCCCCGGCTGGCCGGCCCTGCAGGCGCTGGCCCAGCAGAGCCAGAGCGGCCCGCTTGGCGAGCGACTGCTCACCGCGCTGGGCCAGTGGCAGGCAACCGATGAGGGTGAGGCGGGCCAGTGGCCCCGTTCGTTCAGCGCCCTGCTCTGGCTTGGCTGGTTACAGCAGGCCGATCCCGTCATCGCCAGCGAACAGCGCAAGAAGTGGCAGCGCAGTCTGACTGGCCAGTTCCCCCTGCTTGCCGACTTGCTCAGCCAGTGGGCGGGCGATCGCCACGGTCAGGCGGTCGGCCTGTTCGATACCCTGCAGCTGCCGGTGGAGGAGCTCCACTGGGGCTATCTCTGGCTCGATCTCTGCGCGCTGGCCCGTCACGGAGCCCAGAGCCCGCAGGTGGCCATGTTGCACAAGTGGGATCTCTCCCATCTGCTCGATGCCGAGCCCCATCATCGCCTGATGGCCTTTTGTCAGGATCTGCTGCGTATCTTGTTGGGCGAGGCGGCCAAAGGGGCGCCCCTGTGCCAACTGCGCGGCAGTGAGGAGAGTGCGCAAGAGGGCAGTGACGAGCAGGATGATGACGGGGATGAGGATAAAACCGCGGCCTCTGCCAGCTGGCTCAACTGGTTGCAGGGGCTGGGACGCGCCAGTGGCATGCGCAAGCCGCAAGAGCGGTTGGTGTGGCTGCTCCATGCCGACGGCCCCGAGCTGGAGTGCAAGATCCAGAAGCTGAGTACCAAGGGGGAGTGGACCGCCGGTCGCCGGGTCGATCCGGCCCTGCTCTCTACCCAGTATGCCGCCATGCTCGATGAGCACGACTGGGCACTGGTCCGCACCCTGCCACGGGTGATGGGACGGCTGCCGCGGGATGTCTGGGCGCCGCTGGCCGATCACCCCCGTTTGTTCAACGCCAAGGGGCAAAAGCTGCAACTGGCCATCAGCGCCCCCCTGCTGCAGGTGGTGGCCACCGAGCAGGGGATGAGCGCGCAGCTCTGCCCCGATGCGGCCGCCCGCGGGGCCCATATCATGCCGCTGGCGCAGGATCTGTGGCAGCTCATCCTCACCCCGCAGCCGCTGCTCGACCGCTTGCCAGCGCTCGAATCCATCCCGCTGCTGCCCGCCGAGGGGCTGGCCGAGCTGCAACGCACCCTGGACGCCATTCCCGAGTTGCCTTGGCACAGTCAGGTTGCGGGGCTTAGCGGCAACGCCGAACTGGCTCCCTGGCCGGGCATTCCTTCGGTGCAACTGGATTGGCAGGATGGTCAGCTGTCGGTCAAGCTGGTGACCCGCTTTGAGGATCTGCCGCCCCAGCCCCTTGGCAAGGGGGAGGCGATCGTGCGGCAGGGGATCAAGGCGTACCACTACTGGCAGCGGGATCTCGCGGCCGAGAAGCTGCAGGCCCAGTTGCTGCGCAATCAATTGCCCATCGGCCTGCCCGGCAGCGAGTGGCTGCTGCAGGGGGAACAGGCGCTGGCGCTGGTCAATGCCCTGCCCGAGCTGGTGGATGCCGGTGTGGTCATTCACTGGCATCAGGACAGCGCTCGCCTCAAGAGCCTTGATGAAGCAGCTCTGAGCCTGCGCATCGAGCGGCGGCAGGACTGGTTCCAGGTCGAAGGGGCACTGGCCCTCGATGAGCACCAGATCCTCGATCTGCGCCTTATTCTGCGCCAGATGACCCCGGGGCAGCGCACCGTTCAGCTCGACGAGAAGACCAGCCTGATGCTGAGCGACAAGCTGGTGGAACGGCTCACCATGCTGGGGGCCATGCTCGATGAAGAGCAGCGCATCAACAACAAGCTGGCCTATCCCCTGACTCGTCTGCTCTCGGTCATTACCACCGAAGGGGATGCAGCGTGGCAATCCCTTCAGCAGGAGTGGCAGCAGGAGGTCGATTGTCCGGACGAGCTGCTCACCTCCCTGCGGGACTATCAGAAAGAGGGGGTGCGCTGGATGGCGACCCTGGCCCATCACGGTTTTGGTGCCTGTCTGGCCGATGACATGGGTCTGGGCAAGACGCTGCAGGCGCTGATTGTGCTGCGGATGCGCCAACACCTTGGCCCTGCGCTGGTGGTGGTGCCCAAGTCAGTGGTCACCAACTGGCAGGAGGAGGTGGCCCGTTTCGCCCCCGAGCTGGATGTGGTGGTGTTCGAGAACCCGGCCGAGCGGGAGGGGATCATTCGCGAGGCCAAGGCCGGTCAGGTGATCCTCATCAACTACGGCATGCTTGGCAGCCTGGCGGAGGCGCTCAAGGCGCGCCGCTGGTCTTCCATGGTGCTCGATGAGGCGCAGCAGATCAAAAACGCCGGCACTCAGCGCGCCAAGCTGCTGTTCCAGCTCGACGGCGATTTTCGCCTCGCCCTCTCCGGCACCCCCATCGAGAACCATCTGGGGGAGCTGTGGAGCCTCTTCACTTTTATCAACCCGGGGCTGCTCGGCAGCCTTGGCGAGTTCAAGCGTCGCTTTGGCAAAGCGGTCAAGGATCCCCAGCACATGGCGCTGCTGCGGGCGGTGATCAGCCCCTTCATCCTGCGTCGTCTCAAGCAGCAGGTGTTGACCGAGCTGCCGGACAAGACCGAGATCATCCACCACATCAGCCTCTCCCCCGAAGAGCGTCAGCTCTACGAGGCGACCCGGCGGGAAGTGGTGCAGCAGGTGCAAAGCGCCGATGGCCGCGCCCTGATGCATGTGCTGAGTGGCCTGACCCGGCTTCGCCGCCTCTGCTGCTCGCCGGAGCTGGTGATGCCAGAGTGGTCGCAAACCAGCAGCAAGTTGGACGAGGCGATGGCCCTGCTGGAAGAGGCGATCGACGGCGGTCATCGGGTGCTGGTGTTCAGCCAGTTTGTCGATCTGCTGAGTCTGTTGCGGGCCCGCATCGAACAGAAATCCTGGGATTACTGCTATCTGGATGGGGGCTGCTCCGCCAAGTCCCGTCAGGACTCCATCCTGCGTTTTCGTCATGAGGAGGTGCCGCTGTTCCTCATCAGCCTCAAGGCAGGGGGGACCGGCCTCAACCTCACCCAGGCCGATACCGTGCTGCACCTCGATCCTTGGTGGAACCCGGCGGTGGAAGATCAGGCGAGCGATCGGGCCCACCGCATGGGCCAGACCCAGCCGGTGACCGTGTACCGGCTGGTGTGCGAGCAGACGGTGGAGGAGAAGATCGTCGCTCTGCACGACGAGAAGCGGGCGCTGGCCGATGGCCTGCTGAGCGGCCAGTCCGAGGTGCGCGGGCTGGATGTGGAGAGCCTGCGGGCCCTGCTGATGGGCTGATTGGCGACGCCGCCTGACATACCGTCTATCGATACAGAAAAGGGAGAACATCCAGAGATGTTCTCCCTTTTCTCGTTTGGGACGCAGATGCGGGATACTCGTTTATCGCGGCAAGGCGACGCAGTTATCCCTGAACCAACTATCCCTGATCCAATCACCCCTGATAGAGATAGAGGTGCAGCCGCTCGATGATGGGCTCGCCGCCAATCTTGCGATCCCGCCGCGCCTGCCGGCTCTTGGGGGGATAGTTGCCCAGATGAGTGACCGCGGGCGGGGTATCGGAGCAGAGCAGCAGAGGCAGGCTCGCCTTGATCTGCTGCTTGCGCGGGGTGCGCTCCAGCCAGAGCAGGTTGATCATCGGGTGGGTCTTGACCGGGCGGCGGATCCGCAGCTCGGCATCGGCAGGTAGGCGGCGAATGTCGTACACCTCCTGATCCACCATCTTGCTCCACTCCTCGTTGTTGGAGAGGGCCGGTATATAGCGGCGGCTGCGCTCCAGCATCTCAAGCACCTGCTCGCGACTTAGGCGATTGATGGTCTGCTTGTCGGCCCAGGTAAAGCCGAGGGATTGCAGCTCCCCCGCCAGCAGGGTCAGTTTGCGGTAGACCTGCAGAGTGATCACCCCGGGCAGGGCGGTATGTACCAGCTCGAACTTCTCGTCCCGTCCCCCCGCCTGCTGCACCAGCGCTTTGAAATCGAGTTTGTGCTGGTTGATTTGGTCGATCAGCGGTTGCAGCAAGGGGGCTGTGGCGGCAGGGAAGCGCAACCAGCCGGGCAGCCGATGAGTCGCCTTGGTGGAGCAGCCGGGGCGGGCGCTGTGGTCCCGATAGGCGGCGAGGGTGGCCGCCAGCGCGGCTTCACCGTTGAGATAGCCCACCTCAATTTGCTCGATCGGGTCGTGCTCTTCCCCCTGTGCAACCGGGGGGAGGGGATAGACATGAGCCTCCTGCAGCTCGAGCTGGCCAAGCAGATCGGCCAGCTGGTTGAGAGAGGCTTCAATGGCGGCCATCTGTTGGCGCAGGGCGGCGGTCGGGGTAAAGGTATCCATCGATGATCCTGTGGTTTCATCCGCCTCTGACGGCATAAACGATGGCGTCAGGGCAGGGGAGTAAACTACTGTATAAATAACCATACCAGTATGCCGGTTGCGCGCCAAGAGGGGCGTTTTCGGGTCCTCATCGAGGGAGCTGCGCGGGAGGAAAAGTAAGTTTGTTTTATGTTTCATTGTGTTAATTTAAGATCACCAATAGATCGAAGAATTAACAATCGAATGTAATGACGGGGTTGCCAGTCATGGCGCGTCCATTGGCGAGTGCATAGGCAATGCGGTAAATTGCATATGTAAGGTGGTGCCATGTAGCACAATATGCTGCGGGCCGTTGATGGTCGAATAGTGACTTAATTATTCTTTATAAATCAAAGTATTAAAATTATATCAGTCAGTTTTTTACTATTAGTTTTCCTAATGTAACGTATCAAAATTCGTCAATTGAGTCGGCCCTGCTCCCTGACTAAGCTTTGCGCATCAAATAAAGCCCAGTGCGTAAACAAATATTCAGAGGAGCCACATCATGGCCAACATGACTTATACCGAAACCGGTTACCAGCATTCCAGCCAATTGAATCTGGTTGCTCGCGTTAAAATGACCGTTCTGACCTGGCTGGAGCGCAGCCGCAGCCGTCGCCAGCTCTCCGAGCTGCCCGAGTACCTGCTCAAAGACATCGGCCTGAACGAAGCTGACCGTTATCAAGAGACCACCAAGCCGTTCTGGCGTGGTTGATCTGCCGGGCATGGATGCCTTGTTTATCTGCTGAGTCGTTTGCTGTTCTGCCCCTGTGGGGACCAGCCGCCAAGTCTGTCATTG
>NZ_JBFODN010000251.1:0-4572 GCF_040908345.1 Aeromonas sp. R3-1 | reverse complement strand
CCATGGCAAAACATGGTGGAAGTCATCGAGCCGTTTTACCCCAAGGCTGGTAATGGCCGGCGACCTTATCCGCTGGAAACCATGCTACGCATTCACTGCATGCAGCATTGGTACAACCTGAGCGATGGCGCGATGGAAGATGCTCTGTACGAAATCGCCTCCATGCGTCTGTTTGCCCGGTTATCCCTGGATAGCGCCTTGCCGGACCGCACCACCATCATGAATTTCCGCCACCTGCTGGAGCAGCATCAACTGGCCCGCCAATTGTTCAAGACCATCAATCGCTGGCTGGCCGAAGCAGGCGTCATGATGACTCAAGGCACCTTGGTCGATGCCACCATCATTGAGGCACCCAGCTCGACCAAGAACAAAGAGCAGCAACGCGATCCGCAGATGCATCAGACCAAGAAAGGCAATCAGTGGCACTTTGGCATGAAGGCCCACATTGGTGTCGATGCCAAGAGTGGCCTGACCCACAGCCTAGTCACCACCGCGGCCAACGAGCATGACCTCAATCAGCTGGGTAATCTGCTGCATGGAGAGGAGCAATTTGTCTCAGCCGATGCCGGCTACCAAGGGGCGCCACAGCGCGAGGAGCTGGCCGAGGTGGATGTGGACTGGCTGATCGCCGAGCGCCCCGGCAAGGTAAGAACCTTGAAACAGCATCCACGCAAGAACAAAACGGCCATCAACATCGAATACATGAAAGCCAGCATCCGGGCCAAGGTGGAGCACCCATTTCGCATCATCAAGCGACAGTTCGGCTTCGTGAAAGCCAGATACAAGGGGTTGCTGAAAAACGATAACCAACTGGCGATGTTATTCACGCTGGCCAACCTGTTTCGGGCGGACCAAATGATACGTCAGTGGGAGAGATCTCACTAAAAACGGGGAATAACGCCTTAAATGGCGAAGAAACGGTCTAAATAGGCTGATTCAAGGCATTTACGGGAGAAAAGATCGGCTCAAACTGAAAAAATGAAATGACTGAGTCAGCCGAGAAGAATTTCCCCGCTTATTCGCACCTTCCTTAAGTATTTGCCAATTTTTCCGGTATCTGGCACATGGAATTTCCCAAAAGTGGAACTATTACGAATAGCGCGGACAAATTCGATATTTACCTAATCCAAGAAAAAAACACCATCTGCGGCTTCCATTATGGCACGGGCCGCGGCACAGCAAAAATAGACTGGGGATGGGCAGATGATAAAAAACCTACAGTATATGGGCAGGAAACTAGCGCGAACACAGCTAAAGTAACCCTACATAGCAGCCATAGTGACAAACCAATTGAGGCTGTACTAAGCATCAAAGAAGGCCAGCTCATATGGTTATCAAATATCTCTGAAACCGAACTGCCACCAACAATTCCGAAATCAGCAACTCTTACTAAAAGCATACCAAACGGCCATGAATTTCGCGGTATCAAAAGCTGCAATACAAAAGGCACATAACAATGCACTCAAATCGTTCACTTCACTCACTGGGGCAGGCTAAAGCTGGCCCCTTAGCTTAATCGCTAGCCAATCGTTTTCCACTGGTTCTATCGCAAAGTTGACGAAGTAAACTAAAGTGTTGATGATGCTCAGGCATTAATTACGTTTAATTCAAACGTCATCACCCATTTTTTATCTATCAACATTGATATCCTCCCCCTTAAGTCTATTACCTTTTTGTTCATTTTGTTTTTTTGCTCAACACTCGCCTTTACATCAAAAACCTTATCAATCAACGTTTCATTTTCTCTCTTTATTTTATTTAGCAGTGTTAAATCAAGAAATTGAGTCGTCATCTCACTTATTTTACACACTGACAAAAATAACCCATCTATTGCCAGCACCAGCTCATCAACAATCAAATGAATTTCTTTTTTATATCAAATTCATCCATAGCAAACCCTTTTAGCTTTTGGGGAGTTATCGAAAAATAACCGATATAGCGAATGGTGAAAACATGTACATTAACGCCATCCGCCCCACCAGTCCACAAACGATTAGACAACTACACCTTAAAGCCCTTAGATATGGCATATAGTTTGCCTGCCAAGTCAGCCAACTCTGCACAAGCCTGATTCATTTGTTCCGCACCAGAAGAAACCTCATCAGATGCATTACTAATATTGATAATATTTCTATTCAATTCTTGACTAACTGTAGCCTGTTCCTCTAGTGCCGCCGCTATTTGAGCATTCATCTGTGATGTTACCGAAATAGATTGAACTATATCATTTACCGATACATTAATTGAGTTTGCATCTTTAGATATAGCCTCGATCATACCATTACTCTGCTGCATAGAGCTGCTAGCGTTTGATGTTTCGGATTGAAACTCACTTACTATCTTATTTATCTGAGCTGTTGAATCTTGAGTTCTCTTTGCTAAAGTTCTTACCTCGTCAGCGACGACAGCAAACCCACGCCCCTGCTCACCAGCGCGAGCGGCTTCGATGGCTGCATTCAAAGCCAACAAGTTTGTTTGCTCTGCAATATTTTGAATAACCTCAACTACTATACTAATATTGCGGCTGTTAACACCTAGTTGCTCTATAGCTTTTGATGTGGATGTAATTGTTGACATGGCACCATTAACCGTCTCATGCGCACGCCCAACCGTATTTAAACACTCAACAGACAACGAGTTCATTTCCTCTGATGTATTAGCTGCCTCCTGTGTGTTTCTGGATGTTTCATCTATCGTCGCTTGCATCTCATTCATTGCTGTTGCTAGTGATGCCAAATCAACTTGTTGTTTTTTCATATTGCTTGATGACTGTGATGATATAGCACTAACTTCTTCTGCTGCTGCGCTAAGTTGAGATATAGCTTGAGATAGCTCACTTACCATATGGTATAAATTAGCTCTCATTGTAGAAAAAACATCAGCCAAGGCACCAATCTCATCATTTGAGAATATTTTTTTATTGATATTCTTTGTCAGATCACCAGATGAAATAAACCCGGCCTGCTCAACCAAATAATCCATTGGCTTTTTAATTTTAACATAGAGAAGTTGAGAGATAATCCCTGCTATGAGCAACGCGACAACACAAATTGAATAATTTATGATTTCAGATTTTTCCTCTTCCTCCTTGGCAGTAGAATTTAACTCAGCCGCCACCTGCTGATTGAATTTTATGATATCAGCCATCTTACTTGCAGCTGGTTTTAACAATTCCCACTGTTTTACCATTACAATATCATATAAACCTTCTGGTTCTATATTTTGATTTATATATGAATTTAACAATGATATAACCATGTCATTGCCAGACAAGTATTTACCTATTAAGTGTCGGAATTCTTCAGCGTCAGCATCCTCTCTCTGTGAATATTTTTCAGACGAATATGGCAATTCTTCATATACAGCATCAATTTCAGCGTATTTTTTTCTAAAGAGTTGCATCTGATTTAGTAAATTTGATATTTCAGATTTATTTCCATTCATTTGGTGAATTAGAATGTTTAATTCAATTTGACGAATTGTCCCCAATGTGCTATCAATTGATGAAGATACTTGAATAGATGGAAGCACCGCATCATTTAAAGTAGACACTCTTTCTCCCATCGAATGAAGGGAAGCAAACGAAACCCAAGACATAATGAGTATAGCAACAATTAAGACAAAAAAGGACATCCTAATTCTCACGCCCAAGCTAATAAATTTCTGCATATGTCACCTTATATAATTGTTACTCATAACCGTCGATTGCCAAATGATAGCTATCAAACGGTGTTACGTACGCTGCCAACGCCTTTGCTAGTCCCTTCCCTCAGAATTTCAATCTCTACGCACATAGCTTAGTCAAATTAGCATGTTCCTTAACCTGTAGGACAAGACCATCAACAATACCGTGCACAATCAAAATTCATTTTTTTAACACTACCTTTACCTTTCCTACAGTCACAATATTGGTAAGCCATGAGAAATTGCGGCATTGTGCGTACATTTATTATCATCGGCCACGTACAGCTTTTCTATAGCTTATTTGATAATACTTCCAATCAGTTGAAATGGTGCCTTTCTATAAAGGCACCAATCACTTTCTCGTGGAGCTCAACGGAACGAGAGAAGCAGATGGTCTTGCGAGATGCGCGTTCTGAGCATCAGGTTGTTACGCTCGATACGCTGGGTGAATATCTTCCCGGTCAGATGTATCTCACTCGGCACATCTCTGGCGTAACTCCCCCAGTCATCGCTGGTGATAAAACCAATCTGGAACGGAGAAAGTAGGCTCAGCAAGCGGCGGCATATCTCATCGCTGCGTGGGCCAAAGGTATATGCCACGACTTGTTTTCTCTTGGTATGAGGTCTCCTGACAAGATCGGACAGTCCCGGATCAAGCAGCCTGAGCCGTTCTCCAATACCTCTTGTTATACTCCGCCGGGCTGACATTGCCAAGTCGTGAATGCCGACGCTGGCGGTTGTAAAAAATCTCTATGTATTCCTGAATCGCTGCCTTGGCCTCCGCTCTCGTCTCGAATCTATGGTGGTGAACCAGTTCATTTTTAAGAGACCCCCAGAAGCTTTCTATCGGGGCATTGTCGAAGCAGTTCCCCTTGCGTGACATGGAGG
>NZ_JBFODN010000250.1:0-7068 GCF_040908345.1 Aeromonas sp. R3-1 | reverse complement strand
TGCTCGATGACGGATGGGTATGACTGTTACCAGAATGCGTTGGCGGAGCGGGTGAACGGGATTTTGAAAGGAGAGTTATTGTTGCAAAGCCCGCAGGATTTGACGCAAGCGCGGGAAATGGTGCGTGAAGCGGTGGATATTTACAACGAGGAGCGGCCGCATCATGCGTTGAAATACAGAACCCCCGATGCGGCACATAGGGGGTTCTGAGTAGAGAAATGCTAGTTGAAAATGTGTAAACCTATTTCAGGACTAGACAGCGCGTGAGCTGAGTGCTGCTCCCGTTGCATATCAGCCTTAGAGGCTGGCGCAGATTTGCCACAGATCGTACTGGATAGCGGCGGCGGTCACTTCCCGGCCTGCCCCCGGCCCCTGGATCACCAGCGGGTTGGTGCGATAGCTGTCGCTCTCGATGGCGAAGATGTTGTCGCACGGCAAGAGGTTGGCAAACGGGTGATGGGGCTCCAGCGCCTCCAGTCCGACCCGCGCCTTGCCGTCATGCTCGAAGCGGGCCACGTAGCGCAGCACCTTGCCGAGGCGCTTGGCCCCTTCGAAGGCGGTCTGGATCGGGCCATCCAGCTCTTTCAGTCTGTCCATGAACTGATCGGCGGTCACCTTGCGCAGCGCGACGGGCACCAGATTCTCCAGCTCGATATCGGCGGAGTCGAGCTCGAAGCCTGCTTCCCGCGCCAGAATAAGCAGCTTGCGCCGCACATCCTGGCCGGAGAGATCTTCGCGGGGATCCGGTTCGGTCAGACCGTGCTGCCACGCCTCATCCACCAGCTCGGAGAAGGGGCGGGTGCCGTCATACTGCTGGAACAGCCAGGAGAGGGTGCCGGAGAAGATGCCGGAGACCCCCTGAATGCGGTCGCCGCTCTGGCGCAGCATCTGGATGCTGGACTGGATTGGCAGCCCGGCTCCCACGGTTGCGTTGTAGCGCCATTGCACCTGATGGTCACGGCAGGTTTGCTTGATGCGTTGGTAGAACTCGCTGTCGGCAGCACCGGCAAACTTGTTGGCGGCGATGATGTGAATGCCAAGCTGGGCGAAGTCGGGGTAGTAGCGGCTCACCGTTTCGCTGGCGGTCATGTCCAGCGCAACCAGCGCATCGAAGCCGTGCTGTTCAAGCTGGGAGAGCAACTCCGGCCAGATCAGCGGTTTGGGGTTGAAGTTGTCCTGTACCTTGAGGGGGTTGAGTCCCTCTTCATCGAGCAGGCCCCCTTCCGAGCTGAACACCCCGTAGAGGGTGAGCGCCAGATTGAGCTCATGTTCCAGTCGTGCCTTTTCACGGGCGTAGAGGCTGAGCCAGTGGCCGCCGATATTGCCCTTGCCGAACACCACCAGTCCAACCCGGGTCGGGCGGCTGAAGAGGGCGCTGTGCAGGGCGATGAGTAGGGGTTCCAGCACTACCTGACGCAGCACGGCCACCAGACTCAGGCCATCTCGGGCCACCTGTACGAACTCCAGCGGTTGATCCGCCAACAGCTGATAGAAGCGGTGACACTGCTCCGCGTTGTCGGTGACACCGGCACCGACCAGCGCCACCAGACTGTACCCCTCTTTCTGGATGAGGCCAGTGAAGCTCCCTTGCAGCTGGAAGTCGCGCAGCAGCTCGAAGGCGCCCTGTGCTACCTCAAGGGTGTAGGCGAGGCGCAGGATCCGGCGATCCGGCTGGCGCTGCAGGGTGAGCGGGTTGAGACGGTGACGAGCCAGATGGGCCTCGATGGTGGCCACCGTCTGCTCGTAGTTGGTTTGCGGCAGCACCTTCAGCTCGATGAGGGCGATCTGATCCACCGAGGAGACGATGCGGGCGCCACCGGAGCGGGGGGCGCGGCGCAGGATATGGGTGCAGCCCTCGTCCGGGTTGTAGCTGCAGCGCAAAGTGAGGCGCTGGCGGCTGTCGGCCACAGGTTGCAGGGTACGGGAGTGCAATACCGAGGAGCCAAGACGGGCCAGCTCGTTGGCTTCGGCGAGGCTCAGGCGCTCCAGCAGACGCGCTTCTTTCACCCGACGCGGGTCGGCGCTGTAGACACCGGCCACGTCGCTCCAGATGGTGGTGGATTCGCCATCCGCCAGCAGGGCCAACAGGCTGGCGCTGTAGTCGGAACCGTTGCGGCCGAGCAGCAGGGAGCGGCCTTCCATGTCGGCGGCGATAAAGCCGGTCACCACGATGCGACCGGCATGCTCCGCCAGTCGCGCCTTGAGCAGTTCGCTGGAGAGCGCAGTATCCACCTTGACCAGAGCGCCATCCTCGGCGCGCAGGAAGCTGCGGGCATCGAGCCAGATGGCCTTGTCGCCGCGGCTGGTGAGCAGGGCAGCCAGCAGGCGCGCCGACCACACTTCGCCAAAGGCGAGCAGGCCGTTGCGGGCGAAGCGGTCAAACTGCCCCTCAAGCGTCTTGGCGATGAGCTGCATGTCGTCGGCCAGCTGTTTGCTCAGATCGAGCTGCAGTTCACCTTCCAGCAGGCCGTCGATCAGCCCCTGCTGATAAGCGTGGAGGGCGGAGATGGCTTCGCCAGCAGCTTCGTCCCCCGCTTCGGCCAGCTCCACCAGCTGGATCAGCCGGTTGGTGGTCTTGCCAGCGGCGGAGACTACGATCAGTTCATCCCCACCCACCTGTTGTTCAACGATGCTTGCGACCCGGCGATAACAGACCGGATCCGCCAGACTGCTGCCACCGAATTTGTGGACGTGACGTCGCTTCAAGCCTGCTTCTGTTGCCACCGCGATCTCTCCTTGTTGCTGCTGTTCCATTACTTCGCTACCTGTTCTGCCTGCTGCGCCTGTGCAAAAGCCTGTGCCAGATCGGCCACCAGATCTTCACCGTGTTCAATACCGACCGACAACCGCAGCAGCTGGGCGCTGATGCCAGCTGCCTGTTGTGCGACCGGGGTCATGGCCCTGTGAGTCATGCTGGCCGGATGGGCCACCAGACTCTCCACTCCGCCGAGGGACTCGGCCACCGAGAAGAGGGTGAGGGCCGCGAGGAAGGCGCGAATGCCCGCCTCGCTGCAATCGAGTTCAAAACTTAGCATGGCGCCGAAGCCGGACTGTTGACGGCGCGCAATATCGTGGCCCGGATGGCTCGGCAGGCTGGGGTGATAGATGCGTTTCACCAGCGGCTGCTGTTGCAGGAAGGCGAGGATGCGGTCGGTATTCTCCTGATGGGTGCGCAATCTGGGGGCCAGAGTGCGCAGACCGCGCAGGGTGAGGTAGGAGTCGAATGCCCCGGAGGTGAGCCCCAGACAGTTGGCCCACCACACCAGCGACTCGGCCAGAGCGGCCTCCTTGGCAATCGCCACTCCGCCCACCACATCGGAGTGACCGTTGATGTACTTGGTGGTGGAGTGCACCACCACATCGGCACCAAGTGCGAGCGGCTGTTGCAGCAGGGGGGAGAGGAAGGTGTTGTCCACCACTACCTGTGCACCCACCTCGTGGGCGGCGCTGGCGATGGCGCTGATATCCACCACCCGTAGCAGCGGGTTGGAGGGTGTCTCCACCCATACCAGCGCAGGCTTTTGCGCCAGCGCGGCGGCCAGAGCGGCCTCGTCACCCTGATCGACAAACTGCACCCGGTAGTGGCCCTTGGCCGCCAGATACTCGAACAGGCGCCAGGTGCCGCCGTAGCAGTCGTGGGGGGCGAGCAGCAGATCCCCCGCCTTGAGCAGTGCTGTGGTGACCAGATGGACGGCGCCCATGCCGGTGCCGGTGACCACGGCGCCAGCGCCCCCTTCCAGCGCCGCCAGCGCGTCCGCCAGATTGGTGCGGGTCGGATTGCCGGAGCGGGCATAATCGTATTGACGGGGCTCGCCAAAGTCGGCAAAGGTGTAGTTGCTGGAGAGGTAGATGGGGGGCACCACGGCACCGTGCTGTGTGTCTGTCTCAATCCCGGTGCGAACCGCCAGGGTGGCCTTGTGGGTCATATCACTCTCCTTGATGTCTCTTCACACGCCGGCATCTTGCTGCCACGCGCCATCCCGCCATTGCGGGCTCATGGACAACCACACTACGCCAGCTTAAAAAAGCCGTCAACACTTCCAGACGTCTAAATGGCTTTGCTGTTGGATTGCCATTAATTTCCTTAAGGGTTAAAATCCGCGCTCACGGCTAAATGAGAACAGGTGAGTCATGGGAACAGAGTGGAACGGCGACTACGTCAGCCCCTACGCGGAACACGGTAAGAAGAGCGAACAGGTCAAGAAGATTACCGTCTCGATCCCGCTCAAGGTGTTGAAAGTGTTGACCGATGAGCGCACCCGCCGTCAGGTGAACAACCTGCGTCATGCGACCAACAGCGAGCTGCTCTGTGAAGCCTTCCTGCACGCTTTCACCGGCCAGCCGCTCCCTTGCGACGAAGATTTGCGCAAGGATCAACCGGACAGCGTCCCGGCCGAAGCGCGCGCCATCATGGAAGCGCTGGGCAAAGAGATCGAAGATTTCGACAAGGAATAACCCCCAATGACGCGGCCCTGGCCGCGTCATTGCTATCTGCCATGTCCCGCTTCAGCCTGCGCCACTATCACCACCACGTCTGCAGCCATAGCCACGACTTTGCCCAGCTGGTGATCCCCCTCGACGGCCCCCTCGAGATTGAGGTGCAGGGCCGGGGGCGCAGGCTTGCCCCCGGTTCTGCCTGCATCATCGCTCCCGGCGAGCGGCACGACTACGCCGCGGATCCCGCGCTTTCGTTTCTGGTACAGGAGAGCGACTGGCTACCCAGGGATCTGGCGGCTTGCCCCTTTATCGAGCTGGATGAGCCCCAGCGCCACTACCTCGCTTTTCTGCACCGCATGGTGGCCGAGGGGCGGCAGGTGGCGGGCATGGAGCAGGTGTGGCTCTCTCTGCTGGCTGAAGGGCAGGGTATGCAGAGTGCAGCCATGCCGCGCCTTGCCGCTCGCATCCTCAAGGTGCAGCGCCATATCGATGCCAACCTCGCCGCCCCGCTGACCAATCAGCAACTCGCCGCCATCGCCTGTCTTGGCCAGAGCCAGTTCAAGCTCGCCTTTCGCCAGCAGTTGGGGGTGAGCGTCTCCCACTACATTCGCAGTCGACGCATGGCGCTGGCGCGTACCCTGCTTGCCGGTACGCAACGGCCCGTTGGCGAGATTGCCAGCCGCTGCGGTTACCAGAATCAGGGGGCCTTCAGCGAGCGCTTCCTGGCCGAGACCGGGCTTACTCCATCCCTCTGGCGCCAGCAAAACGGCCGCCTGCCGTAACGAAACGGCTGATCGCCGAAGACGGGATGCTCTCTTTGGGCCATGCTGCGGGTCATGCAAGGTGCACGATAAACAGGAGCCGAAATGGAGACGATTAGCTGGCAGGATTTCGAGATGGTAGAGCTGAGGGTGGGCACCCTGGTGCGGGTCGAGCCGTTCCCCGAGGCGCGCAAACCGGCCTATAAGGTGTGGGCGGATTTTGGCCCCGAACTGGGGATTTGCAAGAGCAGCGCCCAGATCACCGCCCTCTACCAGCCAGAGCAGCTGGTGGGCCGCCAGATCATCGCCGTAGTCAACTTCCCGACCAAACAGATAGGGCCGTTTCAGTCTGAATTTCTGCTGACCGGTTTCTATCGGCCGGATGGCGCCGTAGTGATGGCCATTCCCGAGCAGGCGGTGGAGAACGGCGCCAGGCTGGGCTGAGTTCACGCCCGAACCGAGACAAGAGAGGCGACCCCAAGGTCGCCTCTCTTTTTGTTATCTGCTGCGAGTCGTTACTTCAACAGGCTGAAGATCAGCGCCGATACCGCCAGCGAACCGGTCAGCAGGATAAAGCCGTTGGTCCAGCCGTGACGGAAGCGGGCCAGCGCCTCCACCCTGTAGATAGCAATTACTGGCATGATAAACAGGATCATGGCGATGACCGGGCCGGAGAGGGTCTCCATCAGCCCCAGAATGCCCGGGTTGATCACTGCGGCGCCCCAGATGGCGAAGAACATCAGGGCGATGCCGACCTTGTCCGCCTTGGCCAGCGGCAGGCCGGTGGGCTTGGCGATCAGGCTTTTCAGGCTTTCGCGGGCACCGAGGAAGTGGCCGAGGAAGGAGGAGCTGATGGCGATAAAGGCGATGAGCGGTCCCAGAGTCACGATCACCGGGTTGTCGGTGATGTTGGCGAGATAGGAGAGCACAGAGACGTTCTGGGCCTTGGCTTCGGCCAGCTGGGCTGGCGATAGGCTCAGCACGCAGGAGAAGACGAAGAACAGCACGAAGCCCACCAGCATCACTGTGGTGTTGCGCAGGATCAGGCCGCTCTTGGCTTCGGCCTGCTCGCCATATTCACGGCGCTGCACGTTGGCAAAGCCGGAGATGGCGGCGGCGTGGCTGAAGGCGAACACAGTGACCGGCAGCGCCAGCCAGACGGTGTTGAGGAAGCTGGCTCCTTCAAACGCGGTCACTTCCGGCCATTGCCACTGAGGGATCAGGTAGCAGGAGAGAGCCGCCAGAATGGCCGCCAGCGGATAGACCATAAAGGCGAAGGCGCGCAGCATCGCTTTCTCACCCGCCAGCATCACGGCGATCATGGCAAACACCAGCACGCCGGAGAGCATCACCCGATCCGGGGTCGCCATGCCGAGCTGGTTGACCATAAAGCTCTCCACCGTGTTGGTCAGTCCGACTCCGTAGATGAGCAGGATCGGGAAGATGGAGAGGAAATAGAGCGCAGAGATGAGGCGACCGGCCATCTTGCCGAAGTGCTCCTCCGCCACTTCGGTGAAGTCGGCGTGGGGGCGTGACGAGGAGAGCACGAAGCGCGCCAGCCCACGGTGGGCGAGGAAGGTCATGGGGCCTGCCAGTACCGCGACGATGACGAGGGGCCAGATCCCGCCCAGACCCAGATTGATAGGCAGGAACAGGATACCGGCGCCAACGGCGGTGCCAAACAGGCTGATGACCCAGTGGGTGTCGTGACGGCGCCAGCGGGTGGTGCTGGCCGTGGTGGAGCAGGAACCGGATAGCTCCTTGGTAGCCTCTACAGATAAACTCATTACTAATTCACTTTTTGTTAGTGTTTTAATCTGAGTTCATTGTGGTTTATCGGGATTTAATTCTCAAAAAGCGAGACTGAAAC
>NZ_JBFODN010000025.1:0-51475 GCF_040908345.1 Aeromonas sp. R3-1 | reverse complement strand
TGGTGGAGGGAGAAGGATTCGAACCTTCGAAGGCAGAGCCGTCAGATTTACAGTCTGATCCCTTTGGCCGCTCGGGAACCCCTCCACGGGGTATTTCCTGATTGTCACTACTTTGCACTTGAATGGTGGAGGGAGAAGGATTCGAACCTTCGAAGGCAGAGCCGTCAGATTTACAGTCTGATCCCTTTGGCCGCTCGGGAACCCCTCCCCAAGTGCGAGGCGCATACTATCAGATCCAGAGGCTTTGTGAACCCCTTGATGAGGCATCTGGCAGTAAAAAATGACTGTTCGTCGATTTTTTGATACATCCAGCTCAAAATTCAAGCTTATCAGCAAGTTGTGCGCTGCTTTTCTGCACAAAACAGCATCCGAGCAATTTGGCGATCGCGCTGAAGAGAAGGCAGATAGCAGAAGACCGCCAGCGTTGGCGGTCTTGCCGGGCATCGCATTTAGCGCTGGAACGGGTAGACCGAACCCAGTTTCAGGATCTGGGTCAGCTCGTCCAGTGCGCTGCGGGACTCCTGCACCAATGCTGGATCCCTCAGATCGTCGAGGGTCAGGCGGTCACGGTAGTGGCGATCTACCCAGCCATCGAGGCGGGCAAACTGGCTGTCGTTGATGAGGCAGGCCTGATTGACTGCGGCGAGTTCCTGATCGTTCATGGCAACCCGCAGTCGCAGGCAGGCGGGGCCGCCACCATTGCGCATGCTCTGTTTCACATCCATATAGTGGACCGCCTTGATCGGAGTCTCCTGCGTCAGCAGCTTGCCAAGATAGGCCGACACCGCCGGATTATCGCGGCACTCGGTGGGGGCGATAATGGCCATCTCGCCGCTCGGCAGGGTGAGGATCTGGGTGTTGAACAGGTAGGATTTCACCGCATCCAGCACGGATACCTCGGCGGTCGGCACTTCGATAAAGTGCAGCTCCCCTTCGCCAAACTTGCCGCGGATTTCGGTCAGCACCGCTTCGGTGTTGAGGAACGCTTGTTGGTGGAAGAAGAGCACGTTCTGGTTGCCCACCGCGATCACGTCGTTGTGGAATACTCCCTGATCGATCACCTCCGGATTTTGCTGAATAAACACCACGCTCTCCTCGCCGAGGCCATGCAGGCGGGCGATGGCCTGGCTTGCCTCCAGAGTCTGGCGGGCCGGATAGCGCTTCGGCGCCGGGCGGGAGTAGTCAAAGGCACTGCGGCCATAGACAAACAGCTCGACCCCCGCCTCGCCATAGGCGCGGCAGAGGCGGGTGTGGTTGGCGGCCCCCTCGTCGCCGAAGTGGTCATTTTCCGGCAGATGGAGGTGGTGGCTGAAGTGGCGATCATTGTTGAACACGGCGCGCAGGATACGGCCCGTGACGTCGGGCTCCAGAGAGCGGTGAAACTTGTTGGTCAGGTTGGCGGGGGTGAAGTGAATGCGGCCATCCTGAGTATCGGCACTAGGAGAGACGGTGGCGGCGTTGGCGGTCCACATGCTGGAAGCCGAATAGCAGGCAGCCAGTACGGCGGGAGCCTGTTTGGCGGCCTGTTCCAGCACCCGGGCATCGTTGCCGGTGAAGCCGAGGCGGCGCAGGGTGGCGAGATCGGGACGCTCTTGTGGCGCCAGTACCCCCTGGGTCATGCCAAGCTCGGTCAGCGCCTTCATCTTGCGCAGCCCCTGTTTGGCGGCCTCTTTCGGATTGGAAGCCTCCTGGGCATTGCTCTGGGAGGCAACGTTGCCGTAGGAGAGGCCGGCATAGTTATGAGTCGGGCCGACCAGACCGTCGAAATTGACCTCGAAGTGCTTCATTGAGTACATCCTTTCGATTTTTATGATGGGTAGCGGTTCCTTCCGCGCACAATGCGTCGGGGTTGGGCCATTATAAAGAGATTTTATGTTTTTGTAACAAGCTGGTAACTGGCAGACGTTTTTATGTCGTTTCAGATATAAAAAGAGGGGCGGTATGGCAGAAAATTGAAAAAGCGGTTGCGTCCGGCCTGCTGCCTTCGCATTAATAAATAAAGAAGCAATAAAAGAAGCCGTGTGGTTCGGGCTGGTCAGGCAAATTTGCTCACAAGATTGCTTTTTCGCGCCAAATCTCTTATACAGCCCCACAAAACCGCACACCAACCCCGTCGGGTGCAATGAGGATAATAGTTACAGCATGGGCAAATCACTGGTCATAGTGGAGTCTCCGGCCAAGGCCAAGACGATCAACAAATATCTGGGCAAGGACTACGTGGTGAAATCCAGCGTGGGTCATGTTCGCGATCTGCCCACCAGCGGCAGCGCCAGCACCGAGCCCAAGAAACCTGTCATTCGCGGCATCAAGTTGAGCGAATCCGAGAAGGCTGCCAAGGATCGCAAGGCCCTGTTTGCCCGGATGGGTATCAATCCGACCGCTGGTTGGCAGGCTAACTACCAGATTTTGCCCGGCAAGGAGAAGGTGGTCAGCGAGTTGCAAAGTCTGGCCGAGAAAGCCGACACCATCTATCTCGCAACCGACTTGGATAGAGAAGGAGAGGCGATCGCCTGGCACCTGCGCGAGATCATCGGTGGCGATGACAGCCGCTACAAGCGCGTGGTGTTCAACGAGATCACCAAGAGCGCCATCAAGGAGGCGTTCGCCCAGCCGTCCGAACTCAATATTGACCGCGTCAATGCCCAGCAGGCCCGTCGTTTCCTCGACCGCGTGGTGGGTTACATGGTCTCCCCGCTGCTGTGGAAAAAGCTGGCCCGCGGTCTCTCTGCTGGTCGGGTGCAGTCTGTCGCGGTGCGTCTCATCGTCGATAAAGAGCGCGAAATCAAGGCGTTCGTACCGGTCGAGTTCTGGGATCTCAATGCCGACCTGCTGACCGCCGACAAGAGCGATCTGCGGATGGAAGTGGTCAGCCGCAACGGTGCCGACTTCAAGCCGGTGACCCAGGCCGAGACCTTTGCCGCTGTCGCAGCCCTGGAAGGGGTCGACTACAAGGTGGTGAACCGGGAAGACAAGCCGACCGGCTCCAAACCGTCCGCGCCGTTTATCACATCTACCCTGCAGCAGGCGGCCTCTACCCGTCTGAGCTTCGGGGTCAAGAAGACCATGATGATGGCCCAGCGTCTCTATGAAGCGGGTTACATCACCTATATGCGTACCGACTCCACCAACCTCAGCAAAGAGGCGGTTGAGGCGGTGCGTGAATATATCGGCGAGCAGTATGGCGCGGCCTATCTGCCAGCCGAGCCGAATCTGTATGGCGCCAAGGCCAATGCCCAGGAAGCGCACGAAGCGATCCGTCCCTCCAACGTACAGGTGACTGCCGAGATGCTGGAAGGGATGGAGCCGGATGCCATGCGTCTGTACGATCTCATCTGGCGTCAGTTCGTTGCTTGCCAGATGACCCCGGCTCAATACGACTCCTCCACCCTGACCGTCAAGGCGGGTGAGTTCGAGCTCAAGGCCCGTGGCCGTACCCTGCGCTTCGCCGGTTGGACCAAGGCACTGCCGCCGATGGGTCGCAAGGGCGAAGATAGTCAACTGCCGGCGGTGACCGTTGGCGAGGTGCTGAAACTGGTCAAGCTGGATCCGCGCCAGCACTTCACCAAGCCGCCTGCCCGTTTCACCGAAGCCGCGCTGGTGCGCGAGCTGGAAAAACGCGGCATCGGCCGTCCGTCTACCTACGCCTCTATCATCTCCACCATCGTTGATCGCGGTTATGTGCGGGTCGAGAGCCGCCGTTTCTTCGCCGAGAAGATGGGCGAGATTGTCACCGATCGTCTGGTGGAGAACTTCGTTGAGCTGATGAACTACGAGTTCACCGCCAAGATGGAAGACAAGCTCGATGGCATCGCCGAAGGGAGCCTTGAGTGGAAGAAGGTGCTGGATGCCTTCTACGCCGAGTTTACCCAGGAGCTGGAGAAGGCCGACAAGGCGCCCGAAGAGGGCGGCATGCGTGCCAACCAGATGGTGATGACCGACATCGACTGCCCGGATTGTGGCCGCAAGATGGGCATTCGTACTGCCACCACCGGTGTTTTCCTTGGCTGCTCCGGCTATGCCCTGCCGCCGAAAGAGCGCTGCAAGAAGACCATCAACCTGGTCTCTGCCGACGAATTTGTCTCCGCCACTGACGGTGAAGAGGCGGAAACCGAAGCGCTGCGCGCCAAGCACCGCTGCGGCGTCTGTGGTACCGCGATGGATGCCTACATCATCGATGACAGCCGCAAGCTGCACGTCTGTGGTCGCAACCCGGATTGCGATGGCTACGAGATCGAGAAGGGCCAGTTCAAGCTCAAGGGCTACGAAGGGCCGAGCATCGAGTGCGACCGTTGCGGAGCCGAGATGCAGCTCAAGAACGGCCGTTTCGGCAAATACATGGGCTGCACCAACGAGACCTGCAAGAACACCCGCAAGATCCTGAAAAACGGCGACATCGCGCCGCCGAAGGAGGATCCGGTGCCGCTGCCGGAGCTCAAGTGCACCCAGTCCGATGCTCACTTTGTACTGCGTGACGGGGCTGCCGGTCTGTTCCTGGCGGCCAGCAACTTCCCCAAATCCCGCGAGACCCGCGCGCCGCTGGTGGAAGAGCTCAAGCGCTTCAAGGATCGCATCTCCGCCAAGCACAAGTATCTGGCCGGTGCCCCGCTCACCGATCCGGACGGCAACCCTGCCATCGTACGCTTCAGTCGCAAGACCAAGGAGCAGTACGTGATGAGCGAGGTCAACGGTAAGGCGACCGGTTGGACCGCTCACTACGACAACGGAACCTGGCAAGAGAGTTTGCCAAAGGCTAAAAAAGCCTGATGAAAAGAGGCCCCGACAAGGGGCCTCTTTGCTTATGGATAGCGGTATACTGAGACAGCTGCAAGGAGTGCAGCTGTCGTCAATCGCGAAGTAGACAAGGAGGTTGAGATGGAGATTAACGAGATCCGGCCGGGCATGAGCTGCATGACCCGTGAAGGGGCGGCCTATGTGCTGGAAGTGGACCGGCAGAGCCTGCTGGTGCTGCTTCAGCGCGCGGACGAGACCATACCGGTGCAGGTGCGCAGCGACGAGATCCTGGCGCCGCTGGAGTGATCCGGCTGTGACCCTCTCAAAACGGCAGTAGAAAAAGCAGCTCGGCCAGATCGGGCTGCCATTGCCACTCCTTCATTCTGACCCGCCCACCGATCACCACGACCCCTTCTTGCTGCAGGCGTCCCGTCTGTTCGGCAAAGCCTGGCGACCCTTTCGGTAACGAGATGGTGCCCGCGGCGCCCAGTACCCGATGCCACGGCAGTACCTTGTCGGTTTCCCGCAGCACCTTGCCTACCAGTCTTGCCCGTCCGGGCAGCCCCGCCAGATCGGCCACCTGACCATAGCTGACCACCCGGCCTGCCGGGATCAAGGCGATGATCGCTTCGATACGGGCCGTTTTGTTCAATGGGGATGGACTTGGTTCAATGCTCATAGACCCGATTCGTCAAAAACAACAGAAGCGCCATTGTGGCGCTTCTGTCATGGGGCTGGCAATGATTCAGCCGAAGGTCTGGCTAAGCCCCTTCAGTTGCTTGGCCCGTTCCAGCAGAGCCTGACTGGAGTGATCGACATCCAGCATCTTCTGACTGTTGGCGTGGGAGTATGCGGATATCTGGTGGATACTGCGGCTGATCTCCTCCACGACCGCTTGTTGCTGCTCTGCAGCGGTGGCGATCTGGGTGGAGTGTTCGGTGACCAGCTCTATCTCTGTCAGCACGGTATGGAGGCTGCTGGCACCCTGGCGGGTCATCTCGGCACATGCGCGGGTCTGTTGCAGGTTCTCCTGCATCATCCCCTTCCAACGTACCAGCGTGTGCTGGATCTGCTTGATGCTGCCCTGGATCTGCTCGGTTGCCTTGTGGGTGCGGGTCGATAGAGTACGCACCTCGTCTGCGACCACCGCAAAACCACGGCCCTGCTCTCCGGCGCGAGCCGCTTCGATGGCGGCGTTGAGGGCCAGCAGGTTAGTCTGCTCGGCGATGCCCTGGATCTCGCCCATGACACTGCCAATCCGTTCGGATTCGCTGGCGAGCTCTACCGCCGAGTTGAACGCCAGCTCTGCCTGTTTGGCAAGCTGTTCGATCTGTTGCTCGGTCTGGTTCAACTGCTGGTTGGTTTGTTCACAACGATTGCGAGCTTCGTTGACCTGACCGTTGGAGTCCTGAATGTTGCGGGCGATCTCGTGAGCTGTGTTGGCCATTTGAGTCATAGCCGTAGCCATCTGCTGGGTCTGGGCATCTTGCTCGTTGATATCGAGACAGGCCTGATGAGAGGCCTGCTTCAGATTGATGGCCAGGGTTTGCAGAGGTGCCGTGGCATCGTTGATCCGCCCCAACACGGTTCGGATGCGGGCCTGCAGCATCTTGATATGAAAATCGGCAATGGCGCCGGGGTTGTCACCGGAGTAGACCAGCCGGGTCAGACTGTCATATTCGCGGCCCAGTTGCTGCAGATAGTGGGGCAGGGCAAAGAGCTCGCGCCAGTAGGCTCCGCCAATAAGCAACAGGGGCAGCAGCATCAGCAGGACGGTCATGGCCCCTTGGCTGGCGAAGGTCCAGCCCATCAGGCCGAGCAGCAGCAGGGTAATGGCCGGGGTGCGCACTCTGGCAAGAGAGGGAAGGTTGCTGCTGTTGCCGCGCTCGGCCTTGAGCAGTGCCTGGTAGGTTTGAGCAGCGATGCGCTTGAATTGGGGCTCGGGCTTGCAGCGTACCGACTGGTAGCCGCTGATCCTGTTGCCTTCATAGATGGGGGTCACATAGGCATCTACCCAGTAGTAACGACCATCCTTGCAGCGATTCTTGACGATGCCGCGCCAGGGTTTGCCCTCCTTGAGGCGGGCCCAGAGATCGGCGAAGGCGGCCTTGGGCATGTCGGGGTGGCGTACCAGATTGTGGTTGTGACCGACCAGCTCGTCGGCGCTATAGCCGGCGATGGTGCAAAAAGCCGGATTGGCATAAGTGATCACCCCGCGCAGGTCAGTGGTGGAGACCAGTTGTACGTCGGCAGGAAACTCCACTTCGCTATCCAGGGTATGGACATCTCTGCGGGCCATAGGAATACGCTCCGATGTTCTTGTTGATAATGTTGTCGTTGTTATTGTGGCAGATCTGGAGGTGGCCGCAGGCTCGCGCCAGCAGGAGGCAGACCAGCTTCATTGGGGGCTGGATTTTGCCAATAATGGCGGATGAATGGTAGGGGGAAGTTGATGTTTTGTTGGTTAATCGTAAAAAAGGCGGCCGATTGGCCGCCAAAGTAGAGACAACATTACCTCTGTGGCATCCGGTAGCGCACCTGCAACTGATCGAGGATCTGCAGCTGACCCGGCAGGCGGGCGGCGAAGTGCTCCCAGCCCTTGTGGGCGGGATCGCTCCAGGCCACCTCGGCCGTGGCCAGCATACGCGGGAACAACATGTAGTCGAGACGATCACGGCTGGTGATCAATTCTGACCACAAGGGGCTCAGCACCCCGAGGATGTTATCGTTGGCATGGAAATCGGCTGGGGCAGGGTCACACGCGTAGATCTGCTCCAGATTGAGGGTCCCCGCCCAGTAGAGGCCGGGTTCATGAATATCGGCGCTCCAGGCCAGATCCAGATAGAGGAACTGGGCGGGCGCCATCACCACCGGATAACCGGCCGCGGCAGCATCCAGCCCCGCCTGAAAGCTGGTCCAGGCACAGATGGCCGCTTTGCGGCTCACCTTGTCGCCATGCAGGATCTCCTCCCAGCCGATCATCTGTTTGCCTCTGGCGGCCAGATAGCGCTGGCAGTGGCGCAGCAGATGGCCCTGCAGCTCGCGGCAATCGGCGTAGCCCTGCTCGACCATCAGCTGCTGGCAAGTGGGGCTGTCGGTCCAGACCCCGGTCGGCACCTCGTCACCCCCCATGTGGATCTGCGGGCCGGGGAAGAGCTCGCATACCTCGTCCAGCACCGCCTCCAGAAAGCGGTAGGTGCCGGGCAGGGCGGGGTTGAGCACGTTGTCATCGAAATGCTGAACCGAGCGGTAGCGGGAGTGATCCGCCGTTTCGATCAGTAACTCGGGCAGCGCCTTGATGGCGGCGTGGCAATGGCCCGGAATGTCGATCTCGGGAATGACGGTGATGCCGAGCTCACTGGCATAGCTCACCAGCTCCTTCACCTCGCTCTGGGTGTAGTAGCCGCCATAGGGTTCGGCACCGCCGCTGAGCTGGGGGCCGATCGCCAGATCGTGGCCGCGCCAGGCACCCACGTCGGTCAGTGCCGGGAAGGCCTTGATCTCGAGTCGCCACCCCTCGTCATCGGTCAGATGCCAGTGGAAGCGGTTGAACTTGTAGAGGCTCATCAGTTTGAGCAGACGCTTGATGGTGGCCGGGGTGTGGAAGTGGCGGGCGCAGTCGAGAAAAATGCCGCGAAAGCCAAAGCGCGGGGCATCCTCCAGCGTGACGCAGGGCAGGCTCTCCCCATGTTGCAGATACCACTGGGCTAGCGTCACCAGCCCATGGCGCCAGCCCGTTTCGTCGGCGGCGGCAATCACCACCTCCTGCGGCGTGATGGTGAGTTGGTAGGCTTCGGGTGCCAGTTTGGCCTCGGTCAGCCGGATTTCAGCGTCGTGATCTTGCTCCAGCGCCAGCGACGTCAGCTCGTTGAAGTGGGCCAGCAGTTTCGGCACATCGCGGGGAGCGCTGACATGAGCCCGCTCGGCCAGCCGGAAGTTCCCCTCCAGCTGCACCAGATGGGCCGGTTGCGGCACTATGCCGGGCAGGGACTCGACATCCGGCAGGTCGGGGCGGGTTACCGGCGGGTTTTCCAGTCCAAGATCCTGAGCGGCCAGTGTCACCGGCAGCAGCTGTGCACCCGTGGTCGCCTCCGGCAGGCTGAGGAAGAACCCCTGCGGCATGTCGGAGAGCTTCTTGATGGGCGTCTGGCGGCAGCAAAAGCGCAGCTCGCAGCTGTCAGCGTTCGGGACAATCACCTTGTAGCTGCCGCTTTGGCGCGCCAGCTCGCCTCCTTGCAAGGAGTCGGGGTCGATATGGCGAGCCAGACAGAAGTGCAGCTTCCACTTGGTATCAGGCATGCGGGAGAGGGTGAAAGTGAACCAGACATCCTCGCCGTCACGTCGGGCTACCTGGGTGTGGATCAGGGGTGTAGACATGGAAAATCCTCTGATTGGGCAAACAGGATGGCGCCATCGAGCGCATCTGCCTGGGGGGGGATCAGGTTGAGCTGGCCGAGACGGGGAGCGAGGCGGGTGCCAATCCCCCCCAGCAGGGCGATCTGTCTGGCACCGAGCTGGGTCATTCCCTCCAGCAGGATCCGCAGCTGTTCGCAGGTTTCGTCCAGCAGCTGATTGGCGAGCTCGTCGCCATCGCTGGCGGCATCGAATACCCAGGGGGCAAAGTGGCCATAGTCCGCCGGAATGGCGCGGGCGGCCCAGCGTACCACCTCGGCCTGATCCCGCTTGAAGCGGTCCATCAAGCGGATAGCGAGGGTGCTGGGGGGCAGAATGCCGTCGTGGCAGAGCAGGGATTGCTGGATGGCGCGCAGCCCCAGCCAGGCGCCGCTGCCTATGTCTGAAATGGGGAAGCCGCGGCCGGAGCAGGTGCGGATCTGCCCCTCCTGATAGACCAGCCCCACCGAGCCGGTACCGGCGATGAGGATGGCCCCCTCACGGCCGCCAAAGGCGCCGAGGCAAGCACCGAAGGCATCGGAGGTGAGCCTGACGCTGGCAAAGGGGAAGGGCATCTCGAGCAGGGCGTGATAGCAGTCGGCCAGCTCGGCGGAGGCGAGCGCCAGCCCGACCCCCATCTGCTGTTCACTCTCGATAGAGATCCCGGCGGCAAGGCGGGCGCTGGCGATGGCGGCCAGCACATTGGCGTGGGCATGGGGGATGCCCAGCTCCAGATTGGAGCCAGCCGCGCGTCCCTCTCCGAGCAGCTTGCTCGCCCGATCCCGAATGCGGGCGCGGGTGTGGGTGCCCCCGCCATCGACGCCTACCCAGAACTCAATCATGGCGACCTCCATTTCCCTGCGCATTCTGCCAGCTGATAGCCAAAGCAAACCAGGCCGCGTGGGGGATCCACTGCTCGCCCCAGCGCCAGTTCTGATCCAGCCGATCCTGGTACTCCTCCGGAATAAAAGCCACGTCGTTTTCGTCATCAAACCCGGCGGTGATGCCGTTGCAGATTCCCCCCTGCGCATTGGGATACCCGGCGGTATAGGCGGGGTTGTTGATGCCGTGGCCCGCCAGCATGCAGGCGTTGAAGGGGTTTTGCCCGAGGACCCAGTCGAGTTGGCGCTGACCGTAAGTGATGAGCGGCTGGCTCTGGCGGGGGAAGTGGCGGGCGCCAGCAAAGGCCATGGTCGCCAGCGAGGCGAGGCGGGCGTTCTCCCCCTGCCACCAGTAACCGGATTCGTTGTTGTGGGGCATAAAGAAGCTGACGCGCGGCGCTTCATCCACCCCTTTCACATATTGGCGGGCGAGGGAGAAGGGGTTGCCTGCGCGGGCACAGAGCGCCAGTTCGGCGGCCAGTGCCTGCTCCACCACGGTTTGTACCTGGGCCTGGTGCCCCTGATCCGGCTCTACGCCCAGATATTCCAGCAGCGCCAGCACCGGCAGACCCGCTTCGGCGGCGTGGTAGTAGGGGCGCGAGCCATCCTCGTTGGCCGACCAGTAGTGACCCAGCTCAGGATGAGGGCGCTGGCGGGCACAGAGCTTGCTGGCGCGGGCTCTCGCCTCATTCAGCCACTCGGCGCCGAAGGTGCGGGTCAGCTCCACCGCCGCCAGCAGGGCGCAGTAGTCGTCGATGATGTTCTCGACCCCGTCATCAAGGTAGGCAAGGTTGTGTTCGCACAGATGCAGGTAGCCGCGTTTGGCTGCCTCGGCGTAGCGGCTGGCATCGAAGTCGCCGCTAACGCTCTCGCGGGCGGCGCGGGCCAGCGCGGCGATGGCCATGCCGCCCCCTTGGCGGAACCCCGCCTGCCAGTTGGCAGACTTGAGCCCCTGCTGGGTGGCATAGGCGCACAGCTCGCGCTGGGCGGGATCCTTGCTCCACTTATCGAACAGGGTCATGTAGAAGAAGCCCGACTCATCCTGCATCCGGCAGAGGAAATCGGCGCCGTGCAGCGCCTCGTCATTGAGCCGCTTGCAGAGGTTCACCCCGTCGATATCGCGGCGCGGGGCCAGCAGTTCCCGGCACTTGAGCAGAGCCCACACCACCATGGGGGTCTGCTGGGGGTTGAGGTAGTTGGCGTAGGAGAGGTGGCTCAGGTACTTGCTCATGTCGCCGCTGGCATCGAACCAGCCGCCGTGCACATCTTTGTGCTGGTCGGTGCCAAACAGGCGGGCGCTGCGGTCGGCCCGATCGAAGGTGCCGCTGGCGCGCTGGCCCTTGAAGTAGTGAATGACATCGGAGAGGCAGTGGCTGGCCAGCAGATCCTGGCCGATGGCAAAGCGGGTCGAGCGGACTATGCCTTGGGCAGTGATCGCCTCCAGCCGATAGTGGCCGGGCTCCTTGAAGGCGGAGAAGTCGGCACGCCAGTAAGCGCGGCCCTGCCAGCCGGGAACGCTGCCGGCCGGTTGCAGCGGGGTTTCAAACAGGATCTGGCCATCATCGAGGCGTTGCAGCCTGACATAGCCGCCGAGATCAGGGGCGGGGGAGGTTTGCAACAGGGCGACCTTATGTCCGTCGCACTCGTAGCCCACCTGATTGATCAAGAGTTCCATCAAGGTATTACTCCTGTGGTTCACCGCCGGGCGGTGAGGCACATCACGGGGCTGTGGCCGCCCCGTATCGAGGCATGGCCGGACAGGGTTGTCCGGCCGGTATCGGGTTCACCTTCACTCGTAGAGGTAGCAGCGCACGAAGTGGTTGTCGGCAAGCTTGGTGATGGGTGGCAGCGCCTCCTTGCAGCGGGGCATTGCCTGATTGCAGCGCCCGGCAAAGGGGCAACCGCAGGACTCCGGCGTCCAGAGCGGGATCTCCCCCTTGCGGCCCCCCTCCAGCTCGGCGTGGATACTCTTCTCCGGGTCGGGTACCGCCGAGATGAGCAGTTGGGTGTAGGGGTGCTGCGGGTGGTGCAGGATCTCGTCCACCTCGCCCCACTCCACCATGTGACCCACATACATGACTGCCAGATCTTCCGCCACATAGCGGGCGGTGGCGATGTCGTGGGTGATGTAGAGCATGGAGACGCCGAGCTCGTTCTTCATCTGTTCCATCAGGTTGAGGATGCCGATGCGAATAGAGACGTCGAGCATGGAGGTGGGTTCGTCCGCCAGCACCACCTCCGCCTCCACCGCCAGATTGCGGGCGATGTTGACCCGCTGGCGCTGGCCGCCGGAGAGCTGGTGCGGATACTTGGCCGCCGTTGCCTTGGCGGGGGTGAGCCCCACCTTCTCCAGCAGGGCGTAGACCATGTCGGGCAGCTCTTTTTTGTCGATCACCTTGCTGTGCAGCAGCAGGGGGCGGGCGATGTGGTGATAGATGGTGTGGGTCGGGTTGAGCGAACCGAACGGATCTTGCCACACCATCTGCACGCTCTGGCGATAGTCCAGCAGGGCGGTGCCTTTGTTGAACTCCTCCAGATCGTGGCCGCGATAGAGAATGCGCCCGGCACTGAGCTTGTACATCTTGGCGATGATCTTGGCGATGGTGCTCTTGCCGGAGCCCGACTCCCCGACCACCGCCAGGGCGCGGCCCCGGTGCAGGTTGAAGGTGATGTCGGAGAGTGCCCGCATCTTGCCACTCTTGATGGCATTGGAGTTGATGGGGAAGTCCTTGTAGAGGTGCTGGACTTCGATGATGGGTGCATCGGTTTTGGCGATTTGCATGACAGACATCCTTAACAGCCAGCGGCCTTGTCCAGATAGATCACGGAATCTTGTTGCAGTCCCTGCTTCTCATAGAGGTGGCAGGCGGTCTGTTGCCCGGGACGGATCTCGGCCAATCTGGTGTACTCCTGACGGCAGCGATCGTGCACCTTGCCGCAGCGGGCCTGAAAGCGACAGCCGACCGGCACCTCCAGCAGGTTGAGCGGGGTGCCCGGGATCCCCTCCAGCACCTTCTTCGGCCCGTGCAGGGGCGGGAAGGAGTTGCCGAGCCCTCTGGTATAGGGGTGCAGCGGCGCGGTCAGGATCGCCTTGGAGGGAGCGACCTCCACCAGTTCACCGGCATACATGATGCCGATGCGATCGCAGAACTCCACCATCAGGGAGAGGTCGTGGGTGATGAACAGAATGGAGAAGTTGAACTTCTCTTTCAGGGCATAGACCTTCTGCAGGATCTCCCGCTGTACCACCACATCGAGCGCCGTGGTCGGCTCATCCATGATGAGCAGCTCGGGGTTGAGCGCCATGGCGATGGCAATCACCAGCCGCTGGCGCATGCCGCCGGAGAACTGGTGCGGGTAATCCTTGAGCCGGCTCGGGTGGATATCGACGATGGTGAGCAGCTCCTGGGCGCGCTTGATCGCCTCGTAACGGGTCATGCCGGGGTTGTGGGCCAGCAGCACGTCGCAGAACTGCTCCTCCATCCGCAGCACAGGGTTCAGGGCGTTCATGGCGGACTGGAATACCACCGACACCTGTTGCCAGCGATAGGAGCGCAGCCGCTCGTCGTTGTAATGGAGGATGTTCTCCCCCTTGAACAGGATCTCGCCACCGCTGATGTAGGCGGGCGGCTTGTGCAGCCGGGCCACCGAGAAGGCGACGGTGGATTTGCCGCAGCCCGACTCTCCGGCGAGACCGAAGATCTCGCCCTGTCTGATATCGAAGCTCACCGAGTTGACGGCGCGCACGTCGCCATTTTCGGTGATGTAGTCGACGCAAAGATTGCGTACTGACAGCAGGGGATGCTTGTTCATGCTGTCTTCTCCTGTGCGGCAGAGAGTGGTGTGGCGACCGGTGTGGCCAGCTTCTTCCAGCGGCTCAACCCTTTGTGGGAGCGCAGCTGCGGGTTGGCAATCTCGTCGATGGCGAAGTTGAGCAGAGCCAGACCGGCACCCAGGGTGGCGATGGCAAAGCAGGGAGCCAGGATCTCCCACCAGGCGCCGACCAGAATGGCGCTGGAAGTCTGGGCGTTGTAGAGCATGATGCCCCAGCTCACCACGGTCGGGTCGCCAAGCCCCAGGAACTCCAGGGTCGCTTCGGTGACGATGGCGTAGATGATGGAGCCGATGAAGCTCACTCCGATGATGGAGATGAGGTTGGGCAGGATCTCCACCAGAATGATGCGCCAGGCCGGCTCGCCCAGCACTTCGGCGGCGATGACGAACTCCTTCTCGCGCAGCGCCAGGGTCTGGGCGCGGATGACCCGCGCACCATAGGCCCACGAGGTCAACCCTATTATCACGGCAATCACCGCCGGTGACGCCTCCCCGATAAAGCTCGCCAGCACCAGTAGCAAGGGGAGGTTGGGGATCACCAGCACCACGTTCATCAGGAAGGTGAGGCACTCGTCCACCAGACCGCCGAAGTAACCGGCGGTGATGCCGATGGCGACGGCCAGGGTGCAGACCAGCAGGCCTGCGCTGAAGCCCACCAGCAGCGAGATACGGGCGCCGTTGGTGAACTGGGCCCAGATATCGTGGCCCATGCGGGTTGAACCCATCACGAACTCGGCACTGGGCGGCTGGTGCGGGCGAGCCACCCGTTTGGTCGGCTCGTTGCTGGCCAGAATGGGGGCAAAGAGGGCCATCAGTACGAAGGCAACCACGATGGCGAGGCCACAGGCAGCCTTCTTGTTGCCCAGCAGGATCTTGAGAATGGTCGGCATACGCATCTTATTTGCCTCCTGTACGCAGACGGGGATCCAGGAAGACGTAGAGCACGTCGGCCAGGAAGTTGAAGCTGAGCATGGTGATGGTCATGATGAGCAGCTGCCCCTGAATGAGCGGGTAGTCGCGGGCCAGAATGCCCTGATAGAGGGTCAGGCCCAGGCCGGGATAGTTGAAGATCACCTCGGTGATGAGGGAGCCACCGATAACGAAGCCGAGCGCCATGGAGAGGGCGGTGACGCTGGGCAGAATGGCGTTGCGGGCGCCGTAGTTGAAGATCACCCGGTTGCTGGAGAGCCCCTTGGCCTTGGCCATGGTGATGTAATCCTCACCCAGCAGGTTGATCATGTTGTTGCGCATGGTGATGAGGAAGCCCCCCACCTGCACCACGGCCAGGGTCAGCACCGGCATGATGGCGTGGGTCATGATGCTCTTGATGTGCTCCCAGCCCCAGTCAGCCTTGATCTCCGGGCTGTAGGCGTAGCCGATGGGCAGCCACTCGAGGCTGACTCCGAACAGGAACAGGGCGAGCAGGGAGACCACCACCGGCGGAATGGCCTGCATCACCAGGGTGAGCGGGGAGAGAATGCTGTCCATCCGGCCGCCGCGATACCAGGCGGCGAAGATGCCGACGATGGAACCGAGGGAGAAGCTCAGGATGGTGGAGGTGCCGACCAGAAACAGGGTCCAGCCGATGGCACGGCCCAGCACGTCAGAGACCTGCTGCGGGTAGAAGCGCACCGAGGTGCCGAGATCCCAGGTGAAGACACTCTTCACATAGGTGAGAAACTGGGTGCCGATGGGGCCGTCGACAAAGCCGAAGGTGGCTTTGAGGGCTTCCAGGGCTGCGGGTTCCATCATGGCGCCAGCGCGGGCAAACATCACGGAGACAGGATCCCCTGGCATGGCACGGGGTAACAGGAAGTTGATGGTGGCGGCTACCAGAAAGGCAACCAGATAGAAGGAAAAGCGTCTCAGTATGAATCCCATGATAGTACCTTTTACTGCAAGTCTGCCCCGCGTCGGGTATAGCGACCCCAACCCCGGCGGTGCCTGGCAAGAAGGGGATTAACGGGGAAGATGGCCCCCCGCAGGGGGCCGGGATTGTTTAGCTGTTTGGCTTGAGGGACAACACGTGCAGCAGACGCTCAGGGGTGTCCGGGTGGAGCTGAGGTTTGGCTACCGGGTTATCAGCACTGAACCAGCCGTTGAAGCGCTTGGTGCTGTACTCGTACCAGGTCGGGTTGTTGAAGACCGGAATGATGGTCTGGTTGGCACCAACACGATCCTGGATGGCGAACATGATCTCCTTCTGCTTGGCCGCATCGGCGGTCTGGGTGAAGTCATCGATCAGCTTGTCGAGCTCGGGGTCCTTGTAACGGGGTGCGGCGAAGCGGTTGCCACGGTCACCCATGTTGCGGGAGTGGAACGCGGTCTCGAAGTACTTGTGCGGGTTGGCACCGGCAAAGTAACCCTGCAGGGCGACATCGAAGTCACCGGTGATCAGGTTCTCGGTCCAGACGGTCGCTTCCGGGGTGGCGGTCTTGGCGTTCAGGCCCAGCGCCTGCAGCCCTTCTACACCAATCTGAACTGTGTTGACCCAGTCGGTCCAGCCGTTCGGTACCAGTACCTTGAACTCGATCTTTTTGCAGCTCGGGGTGTCGAGGAACTTGTCGCCGTCACAATCCTTGTAGCCTGCCTCTTTCAGCAGGGCCTTGGCCCCTTCCAGATCGAACTTGTTGTACTTGCCGTACTTCTTGTCCACTTCCGGGTTGTTCCAGGAGTCAAAGGCTTTGCCCAGACCTGACGGGTACTCGTTGACGGTGGGGTAGCCGTAGCCCGCGATATCCACCATGGACTGGCGGTCCATCGCCATGGAGAAGGCGCGGCGGAAGTTGATGTCGTTGAAGGCTTCGTTATTGCCCGGGTTCTTGGTCTGGAAGTTGACGTTGAACGCCACGGTACCGGAGGCTGGGAACCAGTATTTGTTGTTCTTCGGATCGTTGCCGACGTAGAGGCGCTCGATATCCGGCACGAAGGAGCCGAACCAGTCGATGTCACCCTTCATGACAGCCGCCAGCACCTGGTCGTTGGTGGCCATCTGCGGCATACGCAGACAGTCGATAGCGAGGTTGGCGTTATCCCAGTAGTGCGGGTTGCGGCACTGGGTATAGAGCTGGGCGGAGAAGTTGTCCACTTCGGTGAAGGGGCCAGTACCAACCGGCTTGTCGTTGGTGAAGGCAACCGGATCTTTCACCGATTTCCACTGATGCTCCGGCACGATAGGTACCAGCACCAGATCGTTCACCACGTTGGTGTTGACCTCGGTCAGGTCGAATTTGACCTTGTTGGGGGCCAGCTTCTCGACGCTCTTGATCTGGGTCCAGATTGAGCGCTCATCCAGCGCCTTGTTGGCCTTGACCAGATTGAAGGAGAAGATGATGTCATCGGCATCAAAGGCTTCGCCGTCAGACCACTTCACGCCGTCACGCAGATCGAAGGTGACGGATTTCAGGTCATCGCTGAACGCATAGTTGGTGGCCAGACGATAGACGGGTTTGCCCCCTTGCATATCGTTGAAGATCACCAGCGGCTCATAGATGAAGTGACGGGTGGTGTGCAGCAAGCCCGCTTGCAGGAAGGGGTTGAAGTTCTTGACCCAGGCGGTTTCCTGCTGTGCGACCATGGTCAGCACGGTTTTGTTTTCTGCGGCCATGGCGTTACCGGCGGCACCGGCAAGCATCATGGTTCCCAGCATTACAGCGGTAGAGATTTTGGATACTTTGGCAAGCATATGTTTTCCTTTCTTATTTTTTGGCATTCCCGAGGGTTCGCCTTGTTTTGTGTGAGCACCGGTTTCGCATGCTGATGAAATCGGCCCTCTGTGTTGGTCAGGTGTCTAACCTTTGTCGTTCTGTTTTCCAACGCCCTAAGCAAACCAGAATTAACAGGAAAACAACAACTATTGATTTCGTTGTTTTCGTAAAAATTGACGGTGTTACGTCAATCTCGTCAAAATCGATTTTTATCTGTTTAAAATCATTACCTTGCGTTATTTGCGTTCGCGTAAAAAGTGGCTGTGAAAATGGCGTATATGACAAATTTGTGAATTGGATCTGCTCTCGGTTTCGGGGTTGTGCGGGGCTTTGTTTTGCATAAAAAGAAACCAGATTGCCAATTGTGATCCGGCGCCCGTTTAGGGCGCCGTGTCACGGTTTGCGGTTGGCGAGTTGACGCAGGGTCTGGGCGCTGTGCTGCAACTGCTGGCGCTGGTGGTCATTGAGCGGGCAGTGGCCCAGCACATACTCGGTGGTGGCCACGACCGTCTTCCAGCGTGGCGACTTGGGCAGGGTGTCCAGACTCAGGTATTTGTCGAGGGTGCGGGTCTGCGGGCTGGATCTGTCCATATAGACCCGCCACAGCTTGCTCTTCTCCGCCAGCACGATTTTGCCCTTGCCGGTCCCCTGCTGCCAGGCATCCAGGGTGAGCTGCATGGTCTCTACCAGCGCACGGCGCAGCGGCTCGTCATCCTGCTGGCGAATGAGGTCGTCGGCCAGCGAACGGAACTCGCCACCCAGGCGGCTCAGCTCACCCAGCAGCTGTTCATCTTCGATGATAGCTTGCCGCGAGAGGTTCTTGAGGGCGTTCTCCAGCGCCATTACCCGGTTCTCATCCTGACGCAGCTCGGTACTCAGAGTGAGGGCGAAAGCGGCCTGTCCTCCGAGCGCGATGGGCAGGGCACGGGCGTTGAGCACATCTTTTTGCCCGGCTACCAGAAACTCCAGATTGTGTTCCCGCTCGCTGGCAAGGTCGGGCCACTGCTGTTGCAGCGGGGTGGCGAGCCACTCATTGAGGGGCTGCCCCTCCATGGCTTCCGGCTCCTGTCCCAGCAGGCGCGCCAGTACCCGGGAGGCAAACAGCACTGTGCCCTGCTCGTCGATAAAGATCATGGGGTCGGCCCCTTCGCCGAGCAGGGCCAGCAGGCGCTGCTGATCCTGATGCAGCCGATCCTGCAGGGTGAGGCGATGTTCGATCTCCTGCTTCAATAGCCGGTTCTCTACCAGCGAGGCGCGTCCGGCCTTGGCCTCGAGCAGTGCCTTGACCCGGGCAAACAGCTCCTCCTTGCAGAAGGGTTTGACCAGATAGTCGTTGGCACCGGCCCCGAAGCCCTCCTCGATATCCTTGGGCTGGTTGAGGGCGGTGAGCAGCAGCACCGGCAGCATATCTTTCGGGTGTTGCTGGCGCAGGCGGCGGCAGACGTCAAAACCGGAAAGGGTCGGCATCATCACATCGAGCAGGATGAGGTCCACCGACTCCTCGGCCAGCTTGGCCAGCGCATCGTGGCCGTCACTGCTGGGCAGGATGCGGTAGCCGCAGGGTTGCAGCAGATGGCGCAGTATGTGCAGGTTGATGGGCTCGTCATCCACCACCAGAATGAGCGGCGCCCCCTCGGGGGGAGGGGGCAGATCGTCGCTCTCCCAGTCCGGCAGGATCAGCGGTTGCTGGCGCACCAGCTGATGCTCGATCTGGCGGCTGTCGAGAGTCAGATTGGCCGCTTTGCCGGTGGCAAGGGGCAGGGTAAAGGCGAAGGTAGAGCCGACGCTCGGCTCGCTCTCGACAAACAGCTCGCCCCCCATCAGGTGCACCAGCTGACGGGTGATGGAGAGACCAAGGCCGGCCCCCTGCTTGCTTACCTCCGGGCTCATCTGTACCAGCGGCTCGAAGATATGTTCGAGATGATCGGGGGCGATGCCGATGCCGGTATCCGTGACCTTGATGCGCAGGAAGTTGTTCTCGACGATGGCACTGAGCACCACCTTGCCCTGCGGCGTGTACTTGATGGCGTTGCCCACCAGGTTGTAGAGCACCTGTTCGAGCCGCTGTTCGTCGGCCAGCACCGGCGGCAGTTCGGCCGGGCTGATATCCACCAGAGTGAGGGGTTTGGCCTGCACCAGATGCTGGCAGAGGTCCAGCACCAGCCGGATAACCCCCTTGGATGAGACGGGCTGGGAGTGGATCTCCAGCTGGCCGTAGCGCATCTGGTGGTAGTCCAGCAGATCGTCCACCAGACGGGCCAGGCCGTCTGCACTCTTGATGATGAGCCCGAGCTGCTTTTGCTGCCCTTCGGTCAAATCCTGCTGGCTGGCGAGCATCGACTCGGCCATCCCCTTGATGCCGTGAATGGGGGTACGCAGCTCGTGGGAGGTGTTGGCCAGCAGTTCATCCTTGAGCTTGTCCGCTTGCTGCAGGCTGAGGTTCTGCTTGTGGGTCAGCTTGACCTGCTGTTGCAGCTCCTGGGTCTGCTGTTCGATCAGTTCGATCTTGTCCTTCACCGAGCGCTGCATATGGCGAAATGCCTCGGCCAGCCGGTCGATATCATCGCCGGTGCGCTCGATGGCGATGGGGTGATCCAGCGCGCCGTCGGCCACCTGCTCGGCCGCTTCGGTCAGGGAGCGCAGCGGCGCCGTGATGGAGTGGGAGAGCCAGCGGGAGAAGAGGATCAGCAGCAGTACCGAACCCGCGCCCAGCACAATTACCAGAGTTTCCAGCTGGCGGATCGGGGCATAGGCTTCCCGGGTGGAGATCTCGGCGATAAAGGCCCACTCGGTATCGAACACCTTCACCTGGGTGTAGGCGGCCAGCACCTCGTCATCCTGATAGGAGTGGAACAGCCCGACCCCCTGCTCGCCGGAGAGCGTCTTGGTGATGAGGGGGGTTTGCAGCGGCCGGAAATTGGGGCTGAAGCTGTTCTCGACGCTGAACTCCGGTGCCAGCCAGGCATCGGCGCGCATCCGCTTGTCAGGGCCGATCAGGATAGTCTCGCCGGTCTCGCCCAGCCCCTCCCGCTCCGCCATGATCTGGTTGAGCTTGTCCGGCAGTAGCTCGAAAATCACCACCCCGCGCACATAGTCGTACTGCATCACGGGGGCTGCCATGTAGGCGACCACCTGCCCGGTCAGCTCGTTGCGGCCAAAATCGGTGAACTCGAAGATCTGCTGCGGTTTCTGGCCGCCATCAAGGCGGCGTTTGATCTTGGCGAAGGTCTGGCCCAAGCCACTGCCCTGATAAGGTCCGGAGAGCAGATTGGTGGCAAAGTTAGGGTGCTTGGTGACCGAATAGACCACATCACCGTTGAGGTCCACCAGAAAGATGTCGCTGTAGTTGGACTTGCGCACCATGTCGGCATAGCCGCGATGAAAGCGTTGGTGCACCCGGCCATACATCTCGTCGGCGAGGATAAGTGCCGTGATGGAGGGTTCGATCTCCACCTGACTGTCCGGTTTGCGCAGTTGATCCCAGGAGCCGGGCAGATAGCGGGCCTGAGCACGGCTGCGGGCCTCCTGCGGTGTGGTGCCCAGCTTCTCGAAGGCGCCGGTAAAGCCATAGAAACGGCCGATACTGTTGCCGGCAAAATCCTGCTGGGAGAAGTTGATGATCTGCTCTTTGAGGTTGTTGAAGTAATCCTCGAGCTGACTCTTCTTGATATTACGGACGGAGACCAGATGGTTGGAGGTCTGGGTGGTGAGATCCTTGCCGTGGCTGTATAGGAAGAAGAGGGTGATGACCAAAAAGGGCACCATGCCCAACATGAAAAAAGCCAGCATTAACTGCGGCCTGAGCCCACGAAGCGTGAAGATCCATTTCATCTTGTGATTTTCAATTGAGAATCCGGTTATTAAGCCGCTCAAGTCTCGAACGAAAGCGTAATCATTTCAACGACTTTATCCCAAATTCGCTTGGTGGGTCACAGCTGGCTGGAGAAAAATGCAGCAAGGCGTTTAAACCCTGAGCAAACAGTCTGCATCAGGGCTTTAATTGCGAAAAAGGGGTTGTGCTGGCGCTCGTGGTACGTATAATGCGCCTCGTTGTCAGGCAACTGGCACGAAAGCAGTAACGCGGGAATAGCTCAGTTGGTAGAGCACGACCTTGCCAAGGTCGGGGTCGCGAGTTCGAGTCTCGTTTCCCGCTCCAATTTTCCATCACACCAACGATGGAAATCACTTTCAAGACAATCAGTCTTGTCAGCATGGCGCGTTAGCAAAGCGGTTATGCAGCGGATTGCAAATCCGTTTAGTCCGGTTCGACTCCGGAACGTGCCTCCATATTCTCTCTTTTCCCTGATTCATCACTCTTCGATCAGTGAAGCTTGGTCAGTATCCTTGCTGTACCAGTAACTGTTCGCAGCCAGCCTGTTTCCACTCGCGCTCGAGATAGTGGCTCACATCCGCCATGTTTTGCCCCCGATATTGAAACTGCACCTCGGCACTGTGCTGGTTGAGATCCGCAATCCGTTGCTTCAGTGTGCCGCATTGCCACAGGCTGACGGTGGGCACGCCCCGTTCGGCCAGCACGATGGCATCTTCCCGATTCAGTTGCCACTCCTCCAGTTGTGCCCGTGTCAGGGCAACCATCAGCACCAGCAGTGCCACTTCCGGCAGTTTCATGCGTGTCTCCCTACTGCATGTTTTTCCCCTGATAACTGTGGCAAAGCGCACGATTTTCGCAAGTTTGTTAACTGTTGGTTAATGACGTAACCCGTTTTCAGCATTTCCCGTTTTTCACCATTTTTTTATAAAAAAATGCGTTGGTGATGTAGTAATCCTACATGGAGTGGGGTAATCTTTGCTCAGTGGTCTTACCAGTAAGGAGTTACATCATGTTTCATCCCTTTTCCCTGACTCAGATTATTCTTCGTCGCATTTATGTGTTGCTGGTGGGCATTCTGGCTTTCCCCGTGATGCTGTTTCGCAGCGATCGTGCACGCTTCTACAGCTATCTGCACCGGATCTGGAATAAAACCAGCACCAAACCGGTTTGGCTCAAAATGAGCGAGCGTGGCGAGCGGATCTTCTACTAAACCCCATTCGCACCTTGTGCAAAAAGAGACAGCCAAAGCTGTCTCTTTTTTTATCTGCTTGCTGCAACTCCTGGCTCCCAACACCACTCCGATTGTTTATTTCTTGTTTCTTTAAAGTTGCATCCAGCCCTGCCTGTTGGCGGGGGTTTTTTATGTCTGACACATCTCTTTTGATGGAAGCAGTGAAGAAGATTAACGGGATGAAAGCACCATATGGCACTTTCCTCGTTCATTAATTGGTGGTCGTCGAGAAATTTTCAATGATGAAATAGTTGTTTAAAATCAATTCATTGAGTGTTTGCCTTTGGGTTTTTTAACTCTTTTTGTGTTTTTTTTGAAAGGGAATATCCCGTTTGCCGGTTCTATTGCAGGTACCCGGTTGCGACAAATCGGGGATATCAGCAACATCCAACGACATCAAAAGGAACATGAACATGAATGTTAAAAAAAGCACTGCTATCGCCTCCGCCATGACCGGTCTGCTGGCGCTGGGCGCCCAATTTATCGCGGCACCAGCAATGGCTGCCGATGAAAAGGAGAAGTGCTACGGCGTGGTCAAGGCCAGCAAAAATGACTGTGCGACCAAGAGCAGCTCCTGCGCCGGTACTGCCAAGGAAGATGCTCAGGGTGATGCCTTTGTGGTGATGCCAAAAGGGCTGTGCGAGAAGCTGGTCGGCGGTTCGCTGCAACCCAAGTAAGAGACATCGGGCAGGGGATGGCCAACGGGCCGCCCCCTGCATCTTCTCTGATTGGTGAAAGTGAGTCTTGCGATGAACCCTTTGATTGGTATCGGATTACGCTCTCCCCATTACGACGAGATCCGGCAAACCCTGCCGGCAGTCGGTTGGCTGGAGGTGCACAGTGAAAATTACTTCGAACGGCACAGTCACGGTTTTCAGGTGCTCGCCGAACTGGCGCAGCACTACCCCGTCAGTCTTCACGGCGTTGGCATGTCCCTCGGTTCTGCCGACCCGCTCGATCCGCACCATCTGCAGCAGTTGTCGACACTGGCCGCGGCGATCAAACCGGTACGGATCTCCGAACATCTCAGCTGGGGCAGCATTGGTGGGCGTTACTTCAACGATCTGCTGCCGGTGCCCTATACCCGAGCCTCCCTGCGCAACATGAGCGACAAGATCCAGCAGGTACAACAGACCCTGGGTTGCCGCATGTTGATTGAAAATCCATCCTCTTATCTGCAACTGGCCGGAGAGATGAGCGAGTGGGAATTTCTGGCCGAGCTGCAGCAGCGCAGCGAGTGCGGCATCCTGCTCGACCTCAACAATCTCTATGTCAGTGCCTTCAATCACGGTTTCTCTTGCGATGAGTATCTGGCGGCGATCGATCTCGCCACCGTCGGGGAGATCCATCTGGCCGGTTATACCGAGAAGCAGCTGCCGGAAGGCTCCCTCTATATCGATACCCACAGCGCCCCTGTGGTGGCGCCGGTCTGGGAACTCTATCGCCAGATCTGCCGCAAGCAGGCCATTCCCACCCTGATTGAGTGGGACCTCGAGATCCCGCCGCTGCCGGTCTTGCAGGCAGAGGCGGCGCAGGCCAGTGCCATTCTGGATGAGGCGCGCGCCATGAGTGCGCCACGGGAGGTAGCCCATGGCTGAACTGGCACAACTGCAACAGCACTTTGCCGATGGTCTGCTGGGGGTGCCTGACGCCATTTCCCCTCACATCAGCTCCCGGCTCTTTTCTGCCGAGTCTGTGCTGCAGGTCTATCGCAACCACTTCATCCTGAGCCTTGGCGAGGTGCTGGCGAGCAGTTATCCCGCCGTCAAGGCCATGGTCGGGGATGACTTTTTTGCAGCGGCGGCCCGTGGCTTCGTATTGGCCGAGCCGCTCAGGGAAGGGAGCGTCATGCACTATGGCGCCGGGTTTGGTCAATGGTTGGCCCGCTTGCCGACTACAACCGGACTGCCCTGGCTGGAGGCGCTGGCGCAGTTCGAATGGCAGCTTGAGCGTGCCAGTCTGCTGCCGCTGGAATCACGCTGCTGGCCAGCCGAGCGTCTGGCAGCATTATCGCCGCAACAATGGGAGCGGCTGCGGCTGTTGCCAGCCACGGATCTGCTGCTGGTTGCCAGCGATTATCCGGTGCTGGCCCTGTGGCAGATGGCGCTGCACGGTGGTGAAGCGGTGGAGGTGCTTGATGCCCCCGTCTGGTTGGCATTGAAGAAACAGCCGGATTGCCGGGTTGCCCCCTTGCCCCTGACGGCTGGTGAGTGGGCGCTGCTACAGGGATGTCTCGCCGGTACGGCGCTGGTCGATCTGCTTGCGGCCGACCCTGCGGCCAGTGAACATCTCACTCGCCTGATAACCCTTGGTCTGCTGGTGGATATGGAGGTAATGCCATGATGGCAAACAAATGGCTGGCGCTGGCCAGCTCAAGTGGTGATTTGCCGCGCTGGAGCAGTACCGGTGTGCTGTTGCTGGCGCGGCTTTGGGTCGCGTCGGTTTTTATCACTTCAGGCTGGCTCAAGCTGACGGCGTGGGATTCCACCCTCTATCTGTTTGAATCCGAGTATCAGGTGCCCCTGCTGCCCTGGTTGTGGGCTGCTTATCTGGGTACGGCGACCGAGCTGCTGTTGCCGCTCTTCCTGCTGGCGGGGCTTTTTACCCGCCCGGCCGCCTTGCTGCTGTTTGGCTTCAATATCATGGCGGTGATCTCCTACCCGACCCTCTGGGTGGGTGGTTTTTACGATCACCAGCTGTGGGGCTGGATGCTGCTGACCCTGATCATCTGGGGCGGCGGGGTGCTGAGCCTGGATCACTGGCTGACACGTCGCAGCCATTGATTTATCAGTGATTTCCCCAATGACAAAGAGCGCCACAAGGCGCTCTTTGTCATAATGACGGCCGGCGAAATTTCCCATGAGAGAAAAGGAGCAGCCAATGATTATTCGTCAGGCAAGGGCCGCAGATATTCCCGCACTGGTGGCGCTGCGCATGGAGCTGTTTTGTGAGGTCGGTGAGCTGGTGACGCCGCAGGCAGACCCGGCCTTGTGGCAGGCCACCCTTGACTATTTCACCCGGGCGATGAGTGAAGAGAGTGCTTTATCCTGGCTGGCTGAGGCCGATACGCAGGAGGGCTGCAAACAGATCGTGGCAGCAGGGACGCTGGCATTGTTTGAACGGCCACCCTATCCCGGCAATCTGGCGGGGATGGAGGGGTATCTGCTCAATATGTATACGCGGCCACAATGGCGCCAGCAGGGGATCGCCACGGCGCTGCTCGATGCCATTACAGCCTTCGCCAGATCGCGTCAGCTGGGCAAGGTGTGGCTCCATGCCAGCGAGCAGGGGCGCCCTCTCTATGAGCGGATCGGCTTTGTCGCCAATCCGGCCTATCTGGAGTGGAACCTGGCACCTTAATCGATGGGCCCCCGTTATCTCTATGGTTTCTCGTCTAAAGTTCATGCAGATGTGACGTAGTTGTAACCAGGTAATAGAGGGGCAGGGCAGATGTTCAACTTCAAACTCAAAGCGGAATTACAAGCGTGTCAAATGCAGTTGGCCCAGGCCCAAGCATTTATTGATGCAGTAAAAGTCGGTGTCGCTACCATCAGTTTCACTCCAAGTGGCGAGATCCTCGAGGCGAACCCGCTGTTTCTGAATGTGGTGGGCTATAGCGAGCAGGAGGTGATTGGTAAACACCACCGGATTTTTTGTGATGCCCACTACGTCCAGTCATCCTCCTACGCCCAGTTTTGGGAACAGCTTCGTCAGGGGCATAGCCACAGTGGCACTTACCAACGCTTTGATAAACAGGGTCGGGAGTTGTGGCTGGAGGCTACCTACTTCCCGGTCAAGCTTGACGGCAAGGTGGTCAGGGTGGTCAAGATTGCCTCCGATATCACCGAGAGTTATCAGCAGTTGAGTCGTCAGAAAGCGATCATCTCGGCACTCGATCGGGCGCTCGCCATTATCGAGTTCACCCCCATGGGGGAGATTGTGACGGCCAATCAGAATTTCCTCTCCTGCGTCGGTTACTCCCTTTCGCAGCTCAAGGGGCAGCATCACAGGCTGTTTTGCGATGAGAGCTTCTATCGCGAGCAACCCCACTTCTGGGACGATCTGGCCCACGGCCAGCTCAAGTCTGGACTGTTCAGTCGCCGTGACAGCCACGGCAACGAGATCTGGCTGGAGGCTACCTACAACCCCATCAAGGATGAGAGCGGCAAGGTGGTCAAGGTGATCAAGTTTGCCAGTGAGGTGACAGAGCGGATCAAGCGCGCCCAGGCAGTGAGCGAGGCGGCCAACATAGCCCAGACCATTTCGCAGGAGACCACCCGCTTTGCCGAAACCGGGTCTGAACTGCTGGCGGCATCGGTTGCCATCTCCAGCGCCATTTCCGAACAGGTGAGTCGCACTTCCGGCCTGATTGGCCAGCTCAATGAGCAGTCGAAAAGCATTGAAGCCATTGTCTCGACCATCAGCAGTATTGCCGAGCAGACCAATCTGCTGGCCCTTAACGCAGCCATCGAGGCTGCCCGGGCCGGCGATCAGGGGCGCGGCTTTGCGGTGGTGGCCGACGAGGTACGTCAGCTGGCTGCGCGCACCTCCCTCTCGACCGGCGAGATCGCCAGCGTGGTTCAGAAAAACCGCGAACTGACGGCCCAGATCACCGGCAACATCAATGAGGTGGCCACCAGTGCCCAGCGTGGCAAGGAGCAGATCGGCGAGGTGAGTGGCGTGATGGCACAGATCGAGCAGGGTGCCATCAATGTGACCGAGACAGTCTCCAATCTGGCAATCGGCTCCTGACGGTTATTGGTTGTTGAACGAGGCACCGATCGGATGATAATCCCATCGGTGCGTATTTATTGCGCACTTGATATGCCAATCTGAACCCCTCCTGTATCGTCCCGCCATTGTGAATTGTCCTCTTCTGGCCCCTTGATTAGGCTTGCCGCCTCATTTATTTCAGAGCAGGAACAGAACACGATGGCATTACAACAGAAGGGGCGGGCAATGGCCCTGCTGGTTATGGTCGCGAGCATGGGGCTGGGCGGCTGTATGGGGCAGATGGGGCTTTCCGGCATGGTCACCAAGGGCAACCTGAGCGTGGTGGATAACCGCTACGCTCGTGCCGGGGTCTTTATGCTGCTCTCCCCTGTCTACGGTCTGGCCGCGACCGCTGACCTGTTCGTCTTCAATACCATCGAGTTCTGGTCTGGCAAGAACCCCATCACCGGCAAATCTCCGGCTGTGGTGGACATGAAAGCCAATCCGGTGATCAAGGTGAACCAGCATCTGGATCCGGCCCTCAAGACGGTGCCGCTGGCCATGCTGCCACAAGGGGTGCGCGAGGTGGAGATCAGCTACCCGGACGAGCATACCGCCCAGATGGAAGTGCACTATCTGGATGGCCGCCGCAGCATGATGCGTGGCGAGAAGCGTGGCGAGCTGATGGATATCTACTTCGATGGCCGCTTTGTCTCTACCCTGAGCCGTGCAGAGCTGGAAGAGCGGGCTAATCAGGGCAAGGCTGCTGCCTAAATTCAACTGAATCCAGATCGATCCAGCTTCAGATGGGGTATACCTAATCTGCTGGCAAAATCGCCATGATGTCTAAGGGAGTAGACTATGACGGTGAATGGATTGCGATTGGCGGAGTTGATTGGTTCCCTCAGTCATGCGCTCGATATGACTGAGGGGCAACCAAGAGGACACTGCATTCGCTGCTGCTGGATAGGTTCCCGTCTGGGTGAGCGGCTGGGACTGGACGCCCGGCTGCGCCATGATCTCTACTACACGCTCTTGCTTAAGGATCTTGGGTGCAGCAGCAATGCCGCCCGCATCTGCGAGCTCTATCTCACCGACGATCTTCACTTCAAACGCGATTTCAAACTGGTGGATGGCTCCCTCTCCGAGGTAGTCAACTTTGTGCTGGGCCACACCGGCTTGCAGGCGGATCTGCTGGGACGTTTTCGCAGCCTGTTTCATATCTTTCGCAACGGCGACCAGATTGCCAACGAACTGATCCAGACCCGCTGTCATCGGGGGGCGGATATTGCTCGCCAGCTGCGTTTCAGTGACGAGGTAGCCGATAGCATCCTCTCCCTTGATGAACACTGGAATGGCAAAGGTCGGCCCCTGCAACTGGCTGGCGAGGCGATCCCGCTCTTCTCCCGAATTGCCCTACTCTGTCAGGTGGTGGATGTGTTTCACGCGGCTGCAGGTCCGGATGCGGCGCTCAAGGAGCTGCGCGAGCGCAGTGGCAGCTGGTTTGATCCGGCACTGGTTCGGGAATTTGAAGCGCTGGCCGACGAGGAGTTCTGGCAAGGACTGGCCGATCCCCGACTGACCGAGTGGGTGCTGGTCCACCCGGCCGGGCAAGGGGAGGTAGCGCTGGATGAAGATTATCTGGACGAAATCGCGGCGGCCTTCGGGCAGGTGGTGGACTCCAAAAGTCCCTACACCGCAGGTCACAGCGGCAGTGTTGCGCTCTATACCGACATTCTTGCCACCCAGATGGGGTTGTCCGAGTCGCGTCGACGCTGGCTCAAGCGGGGCGCTCTGCTCCATGATGTGGGCAAGCTCGGGGTGAGCAACGCCATTCTCGACAAGCCGGGCAAACTCGATGCGCAGGAGTGGGCGGCGGTGCAGATGCATGCCGCCTACACCGAGGAGATCCTGAGCCGCATCGGTGCCTTCGAGGAGCTGGCGCAAGTGGCGGGCGCCCACCATGAGCGGCTCGATGGCAAGGGCTACCCCAAGGGGCTGAAAGGGGACGAGATTACCCTTGAGACGCGCATCATCACCACAGCCGACATCTTCGATGCCATCACCGCCAAGCGCCCCTATCGCGGCGCCATCCCTGTGCCGCAGGCGCTGGAGATGATGGCGGAGAATCTGGGCACCGCAATAGACCCTGACTGTTTTGCCGCCCTGCAGGCGGGTATTCAGGATTTCTCCCTCTACCTCACCACCGAGCAGCCGCTGGCCAATGCCAGTTAAGATTTGCTGCCTTCATGGCCCAAACGGCCAGTCAGACAGCAAAACGCCCCGCAATTGCGGGGCGTTTTGTATTGGGTCTAGTCGGGCTGCTTGCGATGGGGCGGGGTGAGGATCAGCCCCAGCAGGCGGTGCAGGTGGGTGAGCTGTTCGGTCAGCTGGACGTTGAGCCAGAGGTAGCCATTGATGGCTGCCTCTGCGTTGGGCGGCAGCGATATCTGGGTCGCCACCTCGTGCAGGCGGGCGATGGCGGCATCCGCACCACGCCCGTCGCCGGTTTGCATCATCAGGGCAAGCTGGTTGATCGCCTCTTCGGTGGCCAGATGGCAGGCTTGCAGCGCAGCCGTGCTCTGCATCAGGAAGTGGCTCTCCCGATCGTTCCAGTAGGTGTTGGCCAGCATCTCAAGAGTGCAGAGGGTATTGCGCACGGTGACCTGCACCGCATCAAACAGGGCGACGCTGTGGCGTGTCTCCTTGGCCGCAGGGGCCAGCAGGGCCCGCAGTTTGCCGGTCTGTGCCAACAGCTGGGAGAGATTGTGCTTGAGGCGCGGGCGCTCCAGCACATTGGGGGAGAGGTGGGTGTGATAGAGCCGCCCCGACTGCTGCAGGATCTGGTGCAGTTGCAGCCGCCAGTGGCTGTAGGCCCGCTGGGGATAGATGCTGCAAAAGAGCAGCGCCAGCAGGGAGCCCAGTATCACGTCGGCACTGCGCCACAGCGCCGTCTCTATATCCCCCGGCATGGCCCCCATGGTGACTCCCAGCGTGATGCCGATCAGCAGCCCCACATAGGGGCGCTTGCCGAGGGCTAGATAGCCGCAAAGGAACATGATGCACCCGCACCAGATCAGGGTAAGCGGTAGCGAGTAGATCTCGAGATAAAGCGCCACCACCCCGCAACTGGCGCCGAAGATGGTGCCCACCACCCGCTGCAGGGCGCGGGAGAGCACATTGCCCCAGAACGAGATGGGGCCCATCACCACCACCAAGGTTATCAGCGGCCAGGTGCTCTCCGGCAGTTTCAGCTCGCGGGTCAGCAGAAAGGTGAGCATAAAGGCGAGCGCAATGCGCAGGCCATGGACGATCCGGTAGCGGCCATAGACCAGCAGATCGAGTCGTGAGAGGGGGGCATCAAGACGCACGGTCTGCCTCCTGTCAGGTGGGTGACGGGGCGCCGTGCATCCGGCCGACGCCCCGTCGGGATTTAGGCCAGTCGTCCCTGCAGGGGGTGGATCCAGACCCGTTCGCCAACGGCGATCCCGGGTTGATCCGGTACGATTTCAATCAGGCAGTTGGCCTCGGCCATGGAGCTGAGAATGCCCGAGCCCTGTGGCCCAGTGGTGCGCACCCGCAGCTGGCCGTTACGGTCCTGATGAAAGATGCCGCGCAGAAACTCGGTGCGCCCCGGGCGGCTCTTCATCTTCTCGTCTGCCAGTGCCGAGAGACGCAGCGGCTGCCACAGCTTGCCCTGCAAGCGGGCGATGGCGGGCTCGACAAACTGCAGCACGCAGATCATCGCCGCCACCGGATTGCCCGGCAGGCCGAAGAAGGGGGTCTGCCCCAGCTTGCCAAAGGCGAGCGGGCGGCCTGGGCGCATCTGGATGCGCCAGAAATCGATCTGGCCGAGCTCCGCCAGCACCTGCTTGATAAAGTCGGCGTTGCCTACCGAGACCCCGCCGGAGCTCAGCACCAGATCGGCGCTGGCGGCGGCTTGCTCCAGCTGCTGGCGCAGAATGGTCTTGTCATCGGGAATGATGCCAAGGTCCATCACCTCGCAACCGGCGGCGCGGATAAGGGCCATCAGGGTGAAGCGGTTGCTGTCGAAGATGTGGCCGGGGGCGAGCTGCTCGCCCGGGGCCTGTACCTCGTCACCGGTACTGAACAGCACCACTTTCAGCGGGGTTCGCACAGTGAGACTGGCTTGACCGAGTGATGCCGCCAGCCCCAGCTGGGGGGCGCCAAGCCAGGTACCGGCCGGGATGGCGACCGCACCTTTGGTGAGATCTTCCCCGGCGAGGCGCACATTCTGCCCTGCGCGGATCGGGGCGGTGACGGTGACCCACTCACCTTCAATCAGCGTCTCTTCCCGCATCACCACAGTATCTACCCCGGGGGGGAGCGGAGCGCCGGTCATGATCTGCACCGCCTGACCGGCCAGCACAGGCTCGTGGCGCTGCTGGCCTGCCAGCACTTCCCCCACCAGCTGCCAGCGGCCGACGGCGAGATCGTCGCTGCGAAGGCCAATGCCATCCATCGCCGAGTTGGCGTGGGGGGGCACATTGATGGGGCTTATCAGATCGGCGGCCAGCACGGCGCCGTGGCACTGGGCCAGCGGTTTGTCGCTGCAGGTAGTGCTCGGGGTGAGGGCTGCCAGAATGGCGTTGCGGGCCGCCTCGACCGAGAGAAAGCCCTTGCCTGCTTCAGGCTCCTTGCTCTGGCAGCTGTCAAGCCAGCGGCAGACGAAGTCGGCAATGGCCGCCAGATCGTTGATATCGAGGCGGGGCAGGCTTGTCTGCTGTTGTTCGCCACTCTGTTGGGGCTGATCGCTGGCCAGCGCGATGATGTCCCGGTCTTCGGGGAAGAGCAGCGGCTTGCCAATCTCGGCGCGGTGCAGCTCGATTTTCGGGAAGTGTTCGTGCTTGAACCCCTCGACCAAGAGCAGATCGAGCTCTGTCTGATCGAAGCTGGCCAGCAGCTGGCGAAAATCGGCTTCGGCCAGTTCCGTTTCAATGATACGGGCATGACGACGGCGGGAGGCGACCATCATCTGCTGGGCACCCGCCTTGCGCAGGCGGTAGCTGTCCTTGCCCGGCTGGTCGATATCAAAGTCGTGGTGGGCATGTTTGAGCACCCCGATGCGCAGGCCACGATCCACCAGCAGGGGGATCAACTGCTCCAGCAAGGTGGTCTTGCCGGTGCCGCTCCAGGCGGCGAAGCCGAGCAGGGGAAGAGTGGGTGCCGGGGTCATGAGGTGACTCCTTGTTGGGGGTCGATAGCCGGGGCAAGCAGACGGGCCTCGTAGGCGGCCAGCTCGGCAGGGCTGTTGAGATTGATAAAGGCATCCGGCTGATCGGCAAAGCTCACCACCGCCATATGGTGGCGGGCAAACCAGATATCGATTTTGCGCTCCCCCTCTGCCAGCGCGGCGGTGAGGGAGGGGAGCAGGGATTTGTGCAGCAGGGCGACCACGGGTTGCAGCCAGTTGCCGTCGTGGGCCACTACCAGCTCGGTATCCGGGGTCAGGGCGGCGCGAAAGCGGCTCATCAGATCCAGCGGTAGGGCGGGGCCATCGCAGGGAACGAATAGCACCCAGTCGTGACGGGCGGCGGCAAGGCCTGCCTGCATGCCCGCCAGCGGGCCGAGATAGTCGTTGTTGTCATCGCTGATGACCGGGGCCAGCGCCTGATAGCGGGCCTGACTGCGGTTGGCGTTGATCAGCACCTCATCCACCTGGGGGCGCAGGCGCGCCAAAACATGGTCGATCAGGGGGCGTCCCGCCAGTGCTACCCATCCCTTGTCTTCGCCTCCCATCCGGGTGGCGCGGCCTCCTGCCAGGATCACTGCTGATACGGCAACGGGATCAGAGTGGCTGTCGCTTTTTGAAGTCATGTCGCTCGATGATTTTTAAAGGGGTCGTCTCTTGCAGCTGGCCACGGGCGAGGGTCCATTGCCGCTCGCACAGGTCGGTCAGGGCGTTGCTCTGGTGGCTGATGACGACCAGGCCGCTGCCATGTTCCCGCAGATCTTGCGCCAATGCGGCCATCAGGGCAACCGAATGTGTGTCGAGATTGGCGGTGGGCTCATCCATCAGCAGAAAGGCCGGTTGCAGCGCCCAGGCGCGGGCCATCGCCAGCCGTTGCCGTTCGCCACCGGACAAAATGCTGATGTGCTCCCGCGCCAGCCCCTCCAGCTCGACCCGGCGCAACGCCTCGAACCCCCGGATCTCGCTGCCGAGCTGTTTATCGAGCGCCCAGGCCACGTTGTCGTGCACCGTGCGATCGAACAGATAGGGGGTCTGGTGCAGATAGGTGACCCGGCCCGGCCCCAGATCCCGCTTGAGCAACCGGTTGAGCCGCTGTTGCCAGCGCCCCGGCAGATTGGTGTGGCCGCGGGTGGGGGTGAGCAGCCCCGCCAGGATCTTGAGCAAGGTGGTCTTGCCCACCCCGTTGGCTCCATGCAGCCAGATGGCATCCCCCGGTGCGATGGCGAGCCGGTCAATCTCGAACAGCTGGCGCTCGCCAAAGCGCATCGTTAGCTGGTGGGCGGTCAGGGCCATGGGGTACTCCTGTTGGTACACAGTGGGGGCATGGTCAGTTCTTCAGATAGCTGTGGCCGCGACAGGCCGTCAGCAGCAGGTTGAGCAAGAGGGCGAGGGTGAGCAGCACTATGCCGAGCGCCACCCCTTGGGTGAAGGCCCCTTTCTGGGTCTCCAGCGCGATGGCGGTGGGGATATTGCGGGTAAAGTGCAGGATATTGCCCCCCACCATCATGGAACAACCCACCTCGGTGACGATGCGGCTGAAGGCGCCGATCACCGACGCCAGCAGGCCAAAGCGGCACTCGTGCATCAGGCCGATCAGCGCCTTGGGCCAGGAGACCCCCAGGGTCAGGGCGGTCTCCCAGGCGCGCCGATCGCTCTGAACAAACGCCGCGTGGGCCATGGTGGCGATCACCGGGAAGGCGATCAGCATCTGCCCCACCACCATCGCCTGCTGGGTAAAGAGCAGCTTCCAGTCGCCAAAGGGGCCGGCCCGCGACAGCAGCATGTAGAGCAAGAGGCCAATCACCACGGTCGGCACCGATTGCAGGGTATTGATGCAGGAGAGCCAGAGCCAGCGGCCGGGCAGCGGCAGATAGGCCAGGGCAAAGCCCAGCAGCAAGGCGGGCAGCAACACCAGCAGCAGGGCGATGCAGGAGACGGAGAAGGAGACCCCCACCACCTGCCACAGTTCGGTGTCACCACTGAACAGCAGGGCGAGGGCCGCCAATGTCGTGTCGATCAATGTCGGCATCAGACCTCTCTCTCATCGTGCAGGGCGAGGGCCATTAACGTTATCGCAGGGGTCAGGGTTGCCATTATTTCCCGTTGGCATCCGCTACAAACAGCGCTTGACCCGCCACCTTGAAGTCGCCGATCAACTTCTGGCCATGCTCGGAGACCAGCCAGTTCTTCAGGGTGCGGGCCCCTTCGGTGTTGAGATCCGGGTAGCGCTTGGGGTTGACCAGGATCACCTGATAGGGGTTGAACAGGCGCTTGTCACCCTCCAGCAGTACGGCGAGATCCAGCTTGCTCTGGTAGGCGAGCCAGGTGCCGCGGTCGGTCAGGGTGTAGGCACCCAGCTCCGAGGCCATGGTCAGGGTCGGGCCCATCCCCTGGCCGATGGATTTGTAACCGGCAAACTCGGGTTTGACGTCAGCGGCTTGCCACAGGGTCTTCTCCTTGATGTGGGTACCGGACTCGTCACCGCGGGAGATAAAGGTCTGGCCCTGCTCCTTGATGGCTTGCAGCCCCTTGGCTGCGTCGTGCAGTTTGCCGAGACCCGCCGGATCTTTGGCCGGGCCGACGATAACGAAGTCGTTGTACATCAGGTGCACTGGCTCGATGCCAAAGCCTGCGTCGACAAACTTCTTCTCGGCAGAGGGGGCGTGGGTCATCACCAGATCCGCATCGCCGTTCTCGCCCATCTTCAGGCTCTGGCCGGTACCGGCCGCCATCACCTGCACCGGATAACCGGTCTCCTTGGTGAACTGGGGCAGCAGCCAGCCCAGCAGACCGGACTGCTCGGTGCTGGTGGTGGTGGCGAGGCGGATCGGCGCTTTTGTGGCATTAGTATCCGCTTCGGCGTGGGCCGCACCGGCGATCAGCAGGCTGGCGGCGAGGGAGAGGGCAAAACGTTTGAGGTTGGTTTTTATCGTCATCGTGATGCAACTTTTTTCAGGGTGGATGAGGAGAGGGCAAGAGTAAGCAAGCAGGGTGCCAAACTGTTCCTGTGCCGCTGCATTCACGGTTTGCTGTTTAAAAACAGAAGCTTATTAAAATCAATTAGGTGAGCTTGTTATCGCTTTTAATAATTGGTGTTGGTGCTTTTGATACGGTAAGGACAAAATGTCCCACTAAGGTTCCGGTTATCGGGACATTCACCGACCGTACGTGCATCCGAGGTACTTTTTTCCATGACACTCCCTCCCAGCCGCTGGTCTGCCCTCTCCCTGCTTATCGTTGACGATGAGCCCGGCATGCGCAGCTTTCTGGCCAAGGCGCTGGCCAAGCGTTTTGCCCAGATTGAGACTGCCGCCAGCGTGGAGGAGGCGGAAGCCCTGCGCTGCCGCCTTCACTTTGACCTTATCATCGCCGACATCCGGCTGCCGGGGCGCTCCGGCATAGAGTGGCACGAGGCCATAGACCCGGCCACCCGCCGCAGCGACATTATCTTCATGACCGGTTTTGGCGATATGGAGACCGCCCTCAAGGCGCTGCGCCTCGGCGCCAGCGACTTTATCCTCAAGCCCTTCAACCTCGATCAGATGGTGCAGGCGGTGGACAGAGTCATCGAGCGCCGCCAGATGGAGCGGGAGAACCTGCTGCTGCGCCGGGAGGTGAGCAAGCTGTTCCCGCCCACCCTGATCGGCGACAGTGCCAAGACCCGCGAGCTCAAGACGCTCATCGCCAGAGTGGCCCCCTCCAACGCCGCCGTACTGGTGGAGGGGGAGTCCGGCACCGGCAAGGAGCTGGTGGCCCGCGCCCTGCATCAACTCTCCGGCCGGATGGGGGCCTTTGTGCCCCTCAACTGCGCCTCCATCGCGCCGGAGCTGCTGGAAAGCGAGCTGTTCGGCCATGTGCAGGGGGCCTTTACCGGCGCCCGCAAGGGGCGTGACGGCCTGTTTCGGGTCGCCCATCAGGGCACCCTGTTTCTCGACGAGATCGGCGAGATGCCGCTCGCCATGCAGGCCTCCCTGCTGCGGGCACTGGAGCAGAAGGCCATCCGCCCGGTCGGTGCCGAGCGCGAATTGGCGGTGGATGTGCGCATCGTCGCCGCCACCAACCGCAACCTCAAGGCCGAGGTGGAAGCGGGCCGCTTTCGCGAAGATCTCTTCTATCGCCTCAACGTGGTGGCGCTGCCGGTGGCCCCGTTGCGGGAGCGCATCGACGATATCCCCGCGCTGGTGCACCATTTCACCCGCCAGCTCACCGCCGAGATGGGGATGGGTTCCTTGAGCTGGACCCACGAGGATGTGGTGGCGATGCAGGCCTACCCTTGGCCCGGCAACGTGCGGGAGCTGCGCAACCTTATCGAGCGCTGCCTGCTGCTGGGCAAGCCCCCGGCGGATTACTGGCAGAGCAGCAAGCCGGCCGAACAGGGCGCGAGCGAGGAGGGTTATCCGCTGGCGTGGCCGCTGGCGGAGGTGGAAAAAGCCCACATCCTGCAAGTGGTGGCGAGCCATGATGGCAACAAGTCGGCCGCCTCCCGGGTGCTTGGGGTGGCGCGCAAGACGCTGGATCGCAAGTTCAAGGAGTGGGCCATCGAATGAGGAAGGCTGATCGGATGGGGTGGCGATGAAACTGACCCTGCTCTCCCGCTGCATGCGCGCCCTGTTGCCCCGTTGCGTGAGCACCAAAGTGCGCTGGCGCCTGCTGCTGCTCACCTCGGTACCCATCATGCTCACCCTGGTGGGCATGATCGCGCTCACCCTCTACTGGACCCTCACCTACAGCTGGCAGAACCTGCTCACCACGGTGCGCAGCGATCTCGGGGTGGCCCACCACGCCATCACGGTGCAGCAGCAGCGCCAGACCGAGCATCTCGAGCATCTGCGCGATGCCTGGGCTTTTCAGCTGCGGCTGCGGGAATCGCCGGATCATCTGCATGACTGGGTGATGCCGCTGGCGGCCAACTATGGTCTCGATTTTCTACGCTTGCGCCGTGGCCCCGAGCTGGATCAGCTGACGGCGCAGGAGCGCGCCGCCCTCACGGCCGGACGCAGCGTCAGCCACTTTGTGGTCTGGTCGCAGCAGGAGATGCTCGCCCTCTCCCCGCAACTGGCCAAGCGGGCCGTGCTGTGGCAGCGGGATGGCACCAGGGTGGTGGAGAGCCGGGGATTGATCAGCCTGTCACTAACCCCTGTGATGGGCCGCGACGGCTCCCTTTGGGCGGTGCTGGAGGGTGGCGAGCTTGTCAACGGCAGCACCCGGCTGGTGGATGAGCTCAAGGGTCAGGTGTTTGCCAAAAACACCCTGCCAGATGGCAGCGTCGGCACTGTCACCCTGTTTCTCGACGATCTGCGGGTGAGCACCAACGTACCGGTCAGCAGTAGCCGTCAGGTGGGTCGGGCGGTGGGCACCCGGGTCTCGCCGCCGGTGCGCGAGCAAGTGCTGGGGCGGGGGGAGATGTGGGTTGACCGCGCCTTCGTCCACGACGCCTGGTATGTCTCTGGCTACGAGCCGCTGCTGGGAGCCAGGGGCGAGCGGCTCGGCATGCTCTATGTGGGCTTTCTCGAGTGGCCCATTATCCGCACCTACCTCACCAATCTGGTGGAGCTGGGCTCCGGCGTAGTGCTGTTGTTGCTGCTCTCCGGCCTGCTGGTCTATCGCGGTGCGCGGGATCTCTTCTCCCCCATCGAGCGGATGCACAAGGTGGTGCGGCAGGTGCAGGCCGGGGAGTCCGCTCGCATCGGCCCGCTGGCGCTCGATCCCGACCACGAGCTGGCCCAGCTCGGTCGCCAGTTTGACGCCATGCTGGACAGGCAAGAAGCGCATCAGCAGCAGATGGCCCGCAGCGCCGACGAGCTGGAGCAGAAGGTGGCCGAGCGCACCCAAAGCCTCGAGCTCAAGACCGCCGAGCTGGAAGATCATATTCATATGCTGACCGAGGCGCGCCAGCAGCTGCTGATCAGCGAGAAGCTGGCAGCCCTTGGCGAGCTCTCGGCCGGGGTGGCCCACGAGATCAACAACCCGCTGGCGGTGATCCTCGGCAATGTGGAGCTGATGAAGCTGGAGCTGGGAGAGGCGGCCGAGCCGGTCAGCGAGGAGCTGGCGCTGGTGCTGGCCCAGATTGAGCGCATCCGCGCCATCACACGTAGCCTGCTGCAATATTCGCGCCCCGGCGACTACGAGACGGCGCCTGTGTGGCAGCACCTCAACCCCATCATCGAGGAGAGCCTGACCCTGGTGCGCTCCGCCCTGCGCCAGCAGCAGATTGAGCTGGTAGCCGATCTCAGGGCCCAGCAGCCCATCGAGGCGGATCGCCAGCAGCTGTTGCAGGTGCTGATCAACCTCTTGGTCAACGCCAGCCACGCGCTGGGGGAGCAGGGGGAGATCCGGGTCGAGAGCCGCGACTGGGTCGATGAACTGGATCAGCTGCGCGGGGCCGAAGTGCGGGTCATCGACAACGGCAGCGGCATCGAGGCGGCGATTATCGACAAGATCTTCGACCCCTTCTTCACCACCCGCGCTACCGGCACCGGTCTGGGGCTGGCCCTGAGCCACCGCATCATCAGCCGCTGGGGTGGCGAGCTCTTGGTGGACTCCACCCCGGGGCAGGGGAGCTGCTTTACCGTGCGGCTGCGCAGCCACGCCCTGCTGCCAAGCGGCAGCGAGCCCGCGAAACTGGAAGGGTGGCGCATTGCCCTCAATGCCGAGGGGCGTGAGACAAGCGATTGATGCTGCTTAAAAAAGGCCCGTGATAAAAACAGCCCGTCCACATGGTTGACGGGCTGTTTTGTCTGTGGGTGAGTGGTTATTTACTGCGGGCTCCACACCAGCTTGCCGCTCTGGGTCAGGTCATAGCCGCCGAGGCGGGCCGCCAGCTCGCGCCCCTCGGGGGATTGCAGCCAGCCGATCAGCTGTTGCAGCAGGGTGCGAAAGAAGACCCCCTGCGGCATCACCATATCAAAGCACTCCTGCGACAAGGGCATAAAGCCGAGGCCAAATTCGGTGGCTGTGCTCTGGGCGCCGGGCCCGACATCCGCATCGCCGCGGCTGATGGCGGCAGCCAGTTCCCGCTCGCTGTTGACCTCGAGGGTGCGCTCCAGCCGGGTCAGCGACTCCCCCTGGGTTTGCAGCCACTCCTGCAGGGCGCGCTGGCTGCCAGCCCCCTCTTGGCGCATGGCCCAGCGCCAGTCGAGCGCCTCTTTCGCCTCCTTGGGTTGCAGCCCTTGCCGCAGCACCAGCCCCTGCACCCGCCTGAATCCATGAACGATCACCCATTGCCGGTGGCCCTGATACTGCTGCACCAGCGCCGGGTGGCGCAGGTGTGCCTCCTCGGCCTGCCCCCAGTGGATGGCGCAGAGATCCACATGGCCGCGTGCCAGCATCGCCAGCCCCTGGCGGGTGCCGCACGGGGTGTAGCCCACCAGTGCCTGGGTGCCGAGCTGCTGGGCCAAGCGGCTGCTGGCGTAGTGCAGCAGCACGTCGTCCGAGCCTGCCAGCAGCAGCCGGTCGTTCATCACCCCCTCGTGGCAGCTGCCGAGCAGCCAGCGGTCGAGCAGGGAGCGGGGAAACAGCCACTTGCCGGTCGCCTTGGTGGCGGGGATGCGCGCCTCGTTGGCGAGCTGGTAGACCTTCTTCTCGTTGAGATCGAGGTATTCCGCCACCTGCTTCACGTTCATAAACTCGTTCATGACTTAATCCCGCATCCCGCGACCTGCCGAGCTGGGCGCCAGCACCGGCGGCTTCTCGTCCAGCACCATATGGTCGTGACCGCTGAATACCTCGAAATGGCGCCCCTTGGCGCGGGCAATCATGGTGATGCCGAGCTGGCGGGCCAGATCCAGCCCCATCTGGGTGACGCCGGAGCGCGACAGCAGCACCGGAATGCCCATCTGCGCCACCTTGATCACCATCTCCGAGGTGAGCCGCCCGGTGGTGTAGAAGATCTTGTCGTGGCCAGCCTCGCCGCGCATCCAGAGCTCGCCCGCCAGCGTATCCACCGCATTGTGGCGCCCCACATCCTCGACAAAGGAGAGGATTTCGCTGCCGCGACAGATGGCGCAGCCATGGACGGCGCCCGCCATCTTGTAGGTTTCGTTATGGGCCGACAGCGCCTTGAGCAGGGCGTAGAGGGTGCTCTGTTTAAGCTCGGGCGCCGCCAAAACCACCCCTTCGAGCTTCTTCATCACGCTGCCATACATGGTGCCCTGACCGCAGCCGGAGGTGACCGTCTTCTTCTCCAGTGACTTGTCGAGATCGTCAGCCTGCTGGCTGCTCACCACGGCGGCGGCCTCGCTCTCCCAGTCGACGATCACCGATTCGATGGCCGAAATATCCTCGATAAAGCCCTGATTTTTCAGATAACCCAGCACCAGCGCCTCGGGGCGGGCCCCCAGCGTCATCAGGGTCACTATCTCCTTCCAGTTGAGGTAGACCGTCAGTGGCCGCTCACAGGCGATTTGGCGGGTGTTCATCGTGCCCTGTTCATCCATCACCTCGACGGCCATGGTGAGCTGGGCGGCAGCATTGCTTTTGATAAAGGTCGGTGTCATGGGCCCCTCGCGACCGGTTGCCGGGATCTAAGGGGAGGGATACAGCAAGTTTTGTTCCAAATTACTTTAGGGTGAGGTTCTATCTCGGGGTATTTGTGAGTGCCATGTTCAACCGGATTTGGCTACATCCCGGACTTTTTGCTCGACTTGATAGGCAATGGCTTGAATTTGCGAGAGTTCAAGGGTTCCAACGCGAAACTGATGCAGTAACTTTGGCAATGCAGAAGGGTTTACCACATAGGGTGATATTGCTTTTTGCCGCAAATCCACAAACCAGCCAGGTAGAACCAATATGCCCCCAACGGGAATATCGTTGCCTGTGGCGCTATTGAGCCAGTTACGAACCGAAGTGACGTTGCGGCGAACCTGCTCCAATGGTTCTGTTTCCGTATGATTGGGAAAATGGAGAGCATCATTTTCAACCCGAACTTTGAACTGCTTTGCACCATCGTTGATGGGCTTGGATCTGCCTTTGGTTTCTATGACGAATACCCCATTGGGGCAGATGATCAGATGATCTATGTTGAAGTTATCAAAGGGAATATCGTGGTAGACCCGATAGGGGTGCTGAGGGGGACGCACAATGTGATCCAGTTCTTGAGCAACGGCAAGCTCGCATGAATACCCCAGTTTGAGATGCTGCAGCCGTTTTGCTGTCTTGTATGTTTTGGCTGTGCCGTAAGTGAAGATCCCAAGCATCATTATCCCAATGAAAAGCAACACAGGAGAGGTAATGGCCGTATTCTGCGTGTAGTGCTGCAGCAAGATGTAGAACCCTATCATCACCATGACCAATGGAGTGAAGATGATTTGGGAAAAGAGATCTATCTCCAGATCTTGTATCTGTTGCTTAAGCGTATGGCCTGCTGGCCTTAGAAGGTCTGCGGTTAAGGGACTGACGTTGTGTGAACGCAGTTTTTTCCTTATCAACAAGATGATCCCTACTGATAAGAACATTGGCACCAATAACAAGCTGGTGGTCGCCAGAGTAGATACAACAAGCGAAGAGAATTCCATTTCGATCGTCTTTGTTGAAGTGTGACGCTGTAGCGTAGCGGCCCTGTAAGAGTCTATCAATATGATTTTGCGTTAGTTAATTGTTTATAAAGCTAAAAGTTAGACGCTAAATCCTCTGTCATTGCGCCATGTTATGAATGCGCGATCATCCGAATGAGATTCGCTAATCGAGCTGCCGAAACCCCATCCCTCCTTGGCCCCACTCTTGCTAAGTCTTATCCCATTGATGGCCGTGGCCGCCATAAAACTCCTGCCCTGATCCACCCCGAACTGGGTGGTTCATGGGGGAGGGCGGCCCGGCAGAGACCTTCTGATGGGAGCCGTGACAGTGCAAGACACCACCAATACCTTGCCCCCGCAGCGCTGGCTGCAACTGGAGTTAAAGGCCATCGACAGCCAGGTTGGCCGCTGGCAGAGCCGCCGTTTCGAGATTGCGGCGCTCCACCCCGCCGAGCCCGAGGCTGCCGGTGCCTTGCCCCTTACCCTGTTTCGCGATGAGCGGGGGGATTATCGCTTCAATCTGAGCTCCGGCTCGCCCCGCCTCTTTGTCACCGGAAGCCGCGTAGACAGCGGCTTTGTGGCCGATGGCCTGACCCTGAGCCAGACCGTGGCCGCCGCCTATATGGATGGCGAGCGGCAGGTGCTCTCCTGCCCGCTGCCCGACGCGCTGCAAGCCTGGGTGGAGGCCTTTATTGGCCGCCACGGCGAGCTGCTGGAGGCCCGCCGCAAGGGCAAGAAGGGCAAGGGTCGGGCGCAGGATCAGCTGGGTGTCGATAGCCAGGATCAAGCCAGCTGTGGCGCCGTTAAAGCCACCGGCCCCGATGGCCGCGAGCGTGGCAGCGACGTCGGAACCTGTGCCGTAAACAAGGCCGGAAACAGCGCCCATGAGTGAGTTCCTCAAGCGCTGGTCGTCTCGCAAGAGTGAGGCGCGCAAGCATCAGGCATTGCAGCCGAGGGAAGAGGTTATCCCCGAGGCAGTTGCCGCCCCCATCGAAGGCAGTGGCGAAGTTGAAATCTCAGATACTGCGCTGGATAGCCCCGTAGTCAGCACTGACAAGGGGAGCTGTGACCCCCTTGCCGTTGAGGGGGCCGAGAGTGGCGAACCGCCGCTGAAAACGGCTCTGCCGGGCAAGGCCAAACTCCCCGACAGGGAGGCGCTGCGGGCCATGTTTCGCAGCCACAAGCCGGATGGGCTCGACGACTACACCCAGGATTTCAGCCAGCCCGAATTGCTGCCTACGGCCCTGACCGCCGGGCTGCGCAACTGGCTGGTGGATCAGGTGATCGCCCCGGAGAGCGAATCGGCCAATCCGGCCAGCGGATCCGCTGAACCGGTGGCGCTTGCCAGCGAACCTGCCGCCGAGCCGCCCGAGCTGGCTGATAACCATTCTCAAACCCACACCGATGATCGGGACATTTTGGTTTCCTCTGGTGGACAAAATGTCCCAACCAAAGGTGGGGGAATGGAACCCTCAGGATCCTGACTCCCTGTCAGTCACTTTTTTTCCGGGGGAGTTGGCTCGCCTCTTGCTCTCTCGGCTTACCAACAAGCGCCCATCCCATGAGGTGGCGCGCGCAGGAGCGTATGTGAGCACTGAACAAACATTGCCAAATCTGAGCCCAAATCTGACCCACGAGGCGGGGGAGGCGGGGGCAGCCGCGCATAACGCGCGCGCTCGCGCCTATGCCCTGCAGCATACGGTCAAGACCGACAACCTGATCCCGGCCACTGTCTCTTACCAGAGTCAGGGGCGCCTGCTGCTGGTCGGCCCGGAAGATCGCATTCGCCGCGCTGCTAGCCTGCTGCCCGCCGGGGTGAAGCCCACCCTGCTGGTGACCGAAGCGGTCCACGATGCAGAGGTGGCCGATCTCGAAACCATTTTCGATGCCACGGCATCCCTCGCGGCCCTGACCCTGCGCGAACCGGGCCTGACAGGGTATCTGGGGCAGTTCCAGCTCATTGGCCTCAATGGGCAGGGGGATCGGGTTAACCTGGCGGCGCTTTGCTTCCCACAACAAGGCTTTCCACACCAAGCGGCTGCTGTTAGTGAACAGCCACGCGAACCGCACTTTGATCTGGTGGCCGATCTGGGCCGCGCCCCGCTCTTTGCACTGGAGCGCCCGCCGGTTGGCTATCTGCATCTGGCCGATGATCAAGGGCTGGCCGAACGGCTTGCCGAGATCTGCGCACTGACCGGTATCTTCGACAAGCCACGCTATTTTCGCCTCGACCCCGAGGCCTGCGCCTTTACCGCCCGCGGCGTGCCGGGTTGCAGCCGCTGCCTCGATGTCTGTCCGACCGATGCCCTCAAGCCCATCAATGGTCGCATCCAGATCGATCCCCATCTCTGTCAGGGCTTCGGTAGCTGCGCCTCTGCCTGTCCGACCGGGGCGATTGCCTATCACCAGCCCGATGCCAACACCAGCGGCGACTATCTGTTCCGATTGCTCAAGCACTACCGGGAGGCGGGCGGCGAAGCGCCCCAGTTACTGATCGCCGGTGAAAACGAGCGCGAATGGGTGGAATCCGAACTCACCCGCCTGCCCGCCAATTGGCTGCCGGTCTGGGTGGAGGAGAGCGCGAGTTTAGGCATCGAAAGCTGGTTCGCCGCCCTTGCCTATGGCGCCAGCGCGGTGAGCATTGCGCTGGGTGACGATGCCCCCGCAAGCGTGCGGGCACTGGTTGAGCGGGAACTGGCCAGCGCCGCCGTGCTGTTGGCGGGTGCCGGTCTTGCTGCCGATCGCATTGCTCTGTTTAACGGCGATGCCGAAATGGATGAGTCTCTTTACGCGCAGCCAGCCGTTGCCCTGTTGGAGAAGCCGCTGAAAGGAGACAAACGGGAAAACCTGTTTGCCGCCTTCGATGCCCTCTGGCAGGCCAATGAGGGGAGCTGCGAGCCGCTGGCGGTGCCCCATGGCGCCCAATACGGCAGTGTGGAACTCAAAGAGTCTGACTGCACCCTCTGCATGGGTTGCGTGGCGGTCTGCCCGAGCCGTGCCCTGCATGCGGTGGGGCACACTCCGGGTCTCAACTTTATCGAGCAGGATTGCATCCAGTGCGGCATGTGCGAAAAGGCGTGCCCCGAGCAGGCCATCGTACTGATGCCCCGCCTGCAACCCGTGCCCGAGGCGCGCCGCGCCGTGCAGAGCCTCAAAGCCGAAGAGGCGGCCTGCTGCATTCGTTGCGGCAAGCCGTTCGCGCCCGCCTCGATGATCCGCCGCATCCAGCAAAAACTGGCCGGTCACTCCCACTTCCAGAACGAGGCCGCCCAGCGGCTGCTGATGTGCGAGGACTGTCGGGTCAAGGATGTGTTTGCGGCGCTGGCGGCGGATCCCGTCTCCCAGCTCAAGGTGTGAGGGCCAGTGATGAGTGAACAACATAACGAAAAGGCTGGCGAACTGACCATGACCGAACTGGAACAGAGCAGCGCCGATCTCTACGCCCTGCTGGCAAGCCTCTGGCGTGCCGCCCCCCGTGGCGAACAGCTCGCCTGGCTGCAAGGGTTGCAGGCTATGCCTGGCCCCTTTGCCAGAGGGCTCGGGCTGGTGCAGCTGGCGGCCAGTAGCCACCACGAAAACGAGCTTGCCGAGGAGTATCAGGATCTCTTTATCGGGCTGGGGCGCGGAGAGATTGTGCCGTTTGCCTCCTGGTATCTCACCGGCTCATTGATGGAGCTGCCGCTGGCGGTACTGCGCGCAGACCTCCAGTCCCTCGGTTTTGAGCGCCAGAGCGGAGTGTGCGAACCGGAAGATCATCTCGCCGCCCTCTGTGAGGTGATGGCGGTACTGATTGGCGAGCAACACCCGGAGCGCAACCGCTTCTATGAGCGCCACCTTGCCCCCTGGGTACTCGCCTGCTGCCGCGATCAGCAACAGGCGAAAGGGGGCAGCTTCTACCGGGCGGTCGGGGCCCTTGCCGAAGATTTCTTCAAGCTGGAAAACGAATTGCGCCTGCCGTTTGGCGCCTGCGTGGTGCCGGGCTGAATGCCCCGAACCACCCACAACAAAACGAACAGACGAGATATCCCATTGGACGCGAAGCTGGCGTGCAGGCGCCGGCAAGAACAACAACAGAGGTCACAAGAATGAGCGATGAACAGCTGAAAGACCCGTCCCGCCGCAATCTGATCAAGGGAGTTGGCGTGGTCGCCACCATAGGCGTGCTGGCCGGTGCCACCGGTCGGGTGGTGGGCAAAGAGGTGCTGACCCAGGACACCGAGCCTGACAAGGGCTATCGGGAGACCCCCCATGTTCACGACTTTTATCGCACCCTGCGCGGCACCGACTGAGCCGGATCAGTGAAGGAGAACTCATGAAACTGACAAAACGTGCCGAGCTGCCCCAGGCGGGCGAGCAGGGCAATGAGGCCATTCGCGGTCAGGGGCTGACCCGTCGCGCCTTTATGGTCAACTCCGGTCTGGTGGCCGGTGGCGCCGTGGCCGCCGGTTGGCTGGCCCCGGCCATGATGCAGCGGGCCGAGGCCAAAACCGTGGCGGCCGGGGTGCCGGTCGAGGTGAAGCGCACCATCTGTTCCCACTGCTCGGTGGGCTGCGGCGTCTATGCCGAGGTGCAGAACGGCGTCTGGACCGGTCAGGAGCCGGCCTTTGATCACCCCTTCAACCTTGGCGGCCATTGCGCCAAGGGGGCTGCCCTGCGCGAGCACGGCCACGGTGAGCGTCGCCTCAAGTACCCGATGAAGCTGGTGGGTGGCAAGTGGCAGCGCATCAGCTGGGATCAGGCCATCGAAGAGGTGGGCAACGAGGTGCTGCGCCTGCGCAAGGAGTCCGGCCCCGACAGCGTCTACTGGCTCGGCTCCGCCAAGCACTCCAATGAGCAGGCTTATCTGTTTCGCAAGATGGCCTCCCTGTGGGGCACCAACAACGTGGATCACCAGGCGCGGATCTGCCACTCCACCACGGTGGCTGGCGTCGCCAACACCTGGGGCTACGGCGCCATGACCAACAGCCTGAACGACATGCACAACAGCAAGTCGATCATGTTTATCGGCTCCAACCCGGCGGAGGCCCACCCGGTCGCCATGCAGCACATCCTGCTGGCGAAAGAGCGCAACGGCTGCAAGATCCTGGTGGTCGACCCGCGCCGCACCCGCACCGCCGCCAAGGCGGACATGTACCTCTCCCTGCGCCCGGGCACCGACGTCGCTTTTATCTGGGGCATGCTCTGGCACATCTTCAAGAATGGCTGGGAAGATAAAGAGTTTATCCGCACCCGCGTCTATGGCATGGACGAGGTGCAAAAAGAGGTGGCGCGCTGGACCCCGGCGGAAGTGGAGCGGGTAACCGGCCTCAACGAACAGCAGGTCTATGGCGCTGCCAAGCTGCTGGCCGACAACCGCCCCGGCTGCGTGGTCTGGTGCATGGGCGGTACCCAGCACACCACCGGCAACAACAATACCCGTGCCTACTGCATCCTCGAACTGGCCCTCGGCAACGTGGGCAAGAGCGGGGCGGGTACCAACATCTTCCGCGGTCACGACAACGTGCAGGGGGCCACTGACTTTGGCGTCACCTCCGACTCTCTGCCCGGCTACTACGGGCTGGAAGAGGGCTCCTGGAAGCACTGGGCCCGGGTGTGGGATGTCGATTACGAGTGGATCAAGGCCCGCTTCGACAACAAGGCCTACAACGGCAAGCTGCCGATGAACAACAATGGCATTCCGGTCTCCCGCTGGGTGGACGGTGTGCTGGAGAACGCCGATCTCATCGAGCAGGGCTCCAACATCCGCGCCATGTTCTACTGGGGCCATGCGGTCAACTCCCAGACCCGCGGCCCGGAAATGAAGAAGGCGATGCAAAAGCTCGACATGATGGTGATTGTCGACCCGTACCCCACCGTCGCCTCGGTGATGAACGATCGCACCGACGGCGTCTACCTGCTGCCGGCCACCACCCAGTTCGAGACCTATGGTTCCGTCACCGCCACCAACCGCTCCATGCAGTGGCGCGATAAGGTGATTGAGCCTCTGTTCGAATCCAAGGTCGATCACGAGATCATGTATCTGCTGAGCAAGAAGCTTGGCTTTGCCGACCAGCTGTTCAAGCACATCAAGGTGGAGAACAACCAGCCGCTCTTGGAAGACATCACCCGCGAGTACAACCGCGGCATGTGGAGCGTGGGCTACACCGGCCAGAGCCCGGAGCGGCTCAAGGCGCACCAGCAGAACTGGCACACCTTCCACAAGACCAACCTCAAGGCCGAAGGCGGCCCGGTCAGCGGCGAAGTGTATGGTCTGCCCTGGCCCTGCTGGGGCACCCCTGAGATGAAGCATCCCGGCAGCCACATCCTCTACGACACCAGCATTCCGGTATCGGAAGGGGGCGGCGGTTTCCGCGCCCGCTTCGGCATCGAGTATCAGGGCGTCTCGCTGCTCGCCGAAGACTCTTGGCCGAAAGGGAGCGAGGTGGAAGACGGTTATCCCGAGATCACTGCCGACCTGATGAAACAGCTTGGCTGGTGGGATGAGCTGACCGAGGCCGAGAAGAAAGAGGCCGAGGGCAAGAACTGGAAGACTGACCTCTCCGGCGGTATCCAGCGGGTCGCCATCAAGCACGGCTTCGTCCCTTACGGCAACGCCAAGGCGCGCTGCGTGGTGTGGACCTTCCCGGATCAGGTGCCCAAGCACCGCGAGCCGCTCTACACCCCGCGCCGCGACTTGCTGGCCGACTACGCCACCTGGCCTGATTCGAAGAGCCTATGGCGCCTGCCGACCCAGTACGCCTCGGTGCAGGAGAAGGATGTCAGCAAGGAGTTCCCCATCATCCTCACCTCCGGCCGTCTGGTCGAATACGAGGGGGGCGGCGACGAGACCCGCTCCAACCCCTGGCTGGCTGAATTGCAGCAGGAGATGTTCGTCGAGATGAACCCGGCGGATGCCAATGACGTCGGCGTGCGCGACGGTCAGGATGTGTGGGTCGAGGGGCCGGAAGGGGGCCGGGTCAAGGTGAAGGCACTGGTGACCCCGCGGGTCAAACCGGGGCTCGCCTTTATGCCGTTCCACTTCGGCGGCCACTTCGAGGGCAAGGATCTGCGATCCAAATATCCGGAAGGGTCTGACCCCTATGTGCTGGGGGAGTCGGTCAACATAGTTACCACCTATGGTTATGACCCGGTCACCCAGATGCAGGAGACCAAGGTCACCCTGTGCCGTTTTCGCAAAGTAGGAGCCTGATCCCATGGCCAGAATGAAATTCATGTGTGACACCAAGCGCTGCATCGAGTGCAACGGCTGTGTGACGGCGTGCAAGAACGAGAACGACGATGCCCTCGAGTGGGGCATCCAGCGTCGCCGGGTGGTAACCCTCAACGACGGCCTGCCGGGAGAGACCTCCATCTCGGTCGCCTGCATGCACTGCACTGATGCCCCCTGCATGGCGGTCTGCCCGGCCGACTGCTTCTATCACACCGACGACGGCATAGTGCTGCACAACAAGGATCTCTGCATCGGTTGCGGCTACTGCCTGTTCGCCTGCCCGTTTGGTGCCCCCCAGTTCCCGAAGACCGCCGCCTTTGGCGATCGGGGCAAGATGGACAAGTGCACCTTCTGCGCCGGCGGCCCGGAAGAGGATCACAGCGAGGCGGAGCGCCAGAAGTACGGTGCCAACCGCATCGCCGAGGGCAAGCTGCCCATGTGTGCCGAGCTCTGCTCCACCAAGGCGCTGTTGGCGGGGGATGCGCAGGTTATCTCTGATATCTTCCGCGAGCGGGTCGCCTATCGCGGCGCCCCTCATGCAGCTTGGGGGGCTGATGAACAGGCACTCTATCGCGACGCCAGCAAACCTCACGATGGCAGAGGCAAGGGGCTCAAGCTTGGCAAGCAGGAGGATGGCCAATGAGACACTGGCTGACAGCGCTGCTGACGGCCTTGCTGCTGTTCAGCGCGCCCAGCTTCGCTGATGCGCAGAAAGAGGCGGTCGGCTTTGCCGGCGCCGATTATTGGCGGGCGGTGAAGGATGGGCAGGAGGGGGTGACCACCTCCCGCTCGCCGGAGCACGGGGTGCTGATCTCGGTGCCGGGCCAGCTCTGGTTCGAGGTGAAGACCAAGTGGGTGTCGCCGCTCGGCGCCATCGCCATTTTCGGGTCGCTCGCCATGTGTGGCCTGATGTATCTGGTGGTGGGGCAGACCAAGCTCTCCAAACCGCGCACCGGGCGCAAGCTCAAGCGCTGGAGCAGGCTGGATCGGGCGCTGCACTGGACTACGGCGGCCATGTTTCTGACCCTCTCCGGGTCGGGGCTGGCCATCATCTACGGCAAGTACTTCATCAAGCCGGTGGTGAGTCTCGGGGTGTGGGAGAACTGGATCTGGTTTGCCAAGGTGTTCCACAACTACGTGGGGCCGCTCTTCTTCCTCTGCCTGATGGGGGTACTCATCAAGTGGTTCCGCCACAACATCGTCAACATGGTGGATGTGCAGTGGTTCATGAAGTTTGGTGGCATGCTTGGCAAGCACAAGGGAAGTCACCCCTCGGCGGGCTTCTCCAACGGCGGCGAGAAGGCGATCTTCTGGTTGCTCATCTGGTTTGGCGGCATTGTGGTGGCGACCGGGCTGTTCCTCGACTTCCCCATCTTCGGCCAGCTGCGCCGCCAGATGGAGTGGGCCAGCTTCATCCATATCGTCGGAGCGCTGATCCTTATCTGCGGCTTTATCTTCCATATCTACATGGGTCTGTTCCAGCTGGAAGGGGCGCTGGAGGGGATGGTGACCGGCGAGGTGGACGAGACCTGGGCCAAGGAGCACCATGACCTCTGGTATGAAGAGGTGAAACACACCCTCGATGAGCCCAAGGTGGGCAAATCAAGCTGATGGTCGACAAAGAGTAAAGGGAAGGGGCGCTGCGGCGCCCCTTTTGATGGCGGGTCGATCGTGATGGCAAATTGATTGAGCGATGCCGCAAACGGCGATGGTTTTTTGGGCCACCTTGAGCAACAGTAACAGGGGTTCCATTCACACAAGGGATGACAAATGATGAGAAAAGCATGGCTGGCAGCGGTATGTGCATCTGCGCTCTTCGGTGGTATTGCGGGCGTGGCGCAGGCGGCTGACGGGATCAAGGCCCAGCAGGTGCAGTTCAAGAAGGGGGAGTCAGGGGCAACCATCAACGGCACCATTCAAGGTAGCCAGACCCTCGATTACAAGCTGACGGCCAACAAGGGCCAGAGCATGGTGGTGATCCTGACCGGCAAGCCCTACTTCAATATTCTGCCGCCGGGCAGCAAGGGGGAGGCGATGTTTATCGGCTCTACGGAAGGGAACAACTTTGAGGCGACCCTGCCTGCCAAGGGCACTTATACCATTCGGGTCTACCAGATGGGGGCGGCCGAGAGCAGCAAGGCCAAGACGCCGTTCAAGCTGGAGGTGGGCATCAGCGGCTAATGCCGGCCGCTGACAAGCGTCACAGAGGTGGCGGCCACA
>NZ_JBFODN010000249.1:0-46817 GCF_040908345.1 Aeromonas sp. R3-1 | reverse complement strand
GGGTGCCATCCATATCCAATGCGATCAGCTTGTACATCTCTCACTACCTGAGTCTGGGTGGCCCGCCCGGTGGGGCCAAGGAAGTGGCGAGTGTAGCGAAAATCGGCGGCGGGATCACGGCCGGTTCAGCGATGGGGCCGTGCCGGTTGAGCTATTTGTGTCCCTCGTAAGGGGTCATCTCCAGGGTTTCATCATGGATGGTCAGACGGGTAGGGCCTCGGGTGATGGTAACTTTGCGTTTGAAGCTGGCCATCTCGACCTCGATGCCGGAGTAGAGGTGCTGGGTGGCAATGACCTCCATCTGAGCCATCAAGTTTCGCAGCTCTTCCTGGTTGGCGGTGAGCTGCTCATCGAGCTGGGCCAGTTCGGCCAGCTGATGGTTCCGGATCGGTTTGAGCTTGCGCAGGGTATCCGGATTGCGCTTGTCGCCGGGCAGTTGCAGCAACTTCATGACCAGCTCCTTGATTTTCTCCAGCTGGGCCTGACACGTCTGCTGGCGCAGCTTGAGCTGGTGTTCCTGCTCCTTGTGGGTGAAGTAGCCGCCGAGGATCTGCAGCCGGGTATGGTTGGCGGCCTCGGCCCCCAGGCTGGGGGCCATGATCAGGCGATTGGCAATGCTGGTGCCCCCCAGCAGTGTGCCTTTGCGCATGTTGCTATCGCCCACCTTGATATCTTGTCCGCTGCGGGAGTAGCAGTGGCTGAGCTGGCTCTGGATCTGGATATCCCCCCCCGCTTCCAGCTGGGCATACTGGGCGTAGCTGGCGTGGATCTCCCCTTGCGCATTGAGCTGGCAAAGGTATTCCCCCTGCTCGTTGCGGCGGCCAATGATGCCGTGGCGTACCGTGATGCTGCCCCCTGCCTCGATCCAGCCCCCTTCGATAAAGCCGCCAATCACGATGTCACCGCTGACCCGGATCTTCATACCCGGGTTGACGTCGCCGCTGACGATTAAGCCCCCTTCAAAATCAATGTGACCGTGGCGGGCATCCACCTGTTTGACGCTGAGCACCTCGTCCACTTTCATGCCCGCTTTCTCCTGACAGGGCAGGCCAGCCCGACCGGCAATCAGCAGGTCGGGATCGTCGGGGGAGATGAAGGTGCCCTCGCCAGCACTCATCGGGCTGTCTTTGCCATCTTTGGCGGGCAGATCCTGACCGGTCACGGTAAAACCGGGCACCCCGACGGTGGCCGGATGGCGGCGCATCAGCGGAGCGCCGGCCTTGACGGTGACGATGGAGCCGAGATCCCGCAGGTCGACCTTGCCATGCCCCAGCTCCTGCGGTTTGAGGATCCGTTCGGCCGGGGTCTCCACCAGCCGCTCATAGCGAGTGTCCTGACCATTGACGGCTGGCTGGCCGTTGGCAATCACCAGCTTGAGCTGACTGCCGGGGGCGGCCTCCTTGGCTGACTGGATGGCAGCGGTGAGCAGTTGCTCACTCACCCCCTTTTTGATTTCGCTGATGGCGATCGCCTCTTTCAGCTGTTCCAGCGTCACATACTTGCCCCCCCAGTCGGCAGTGATCTGGGCGATGGCGCTCATGCGATCCTTCTCCACTATTACGGCGAGTCGGGCATCCTGGCGCTTGCCGATGGGGATGGGGTTGGCAGGGACGGGGGCGGCAGGGTTGGTGAGCAGGGTATTGAGCAGGCTGATGGCCTGTTTGATCCCCTCGGGCAGCGGCTGATAGCGGCGACAGTTGGAAGCGAGCAGCAGAGCCTGCACATCCTGTTCCGTGACAGGTTTGGTGAGACCGGCGGCAATCCGCAGGCAGACCAGTTCCATATCGCTTGATAGCAGCAACCACTCTTTGCTTAACACCGCATCTCCTTGCTGGATGAGAACGGAGCGATCGGCTCGCTCCTTTACTGTCATTTAATCTCTCAATGATTAATAAAGCGAGTCACCAACCCTGAGAGTGGGCAGTATTCAGATATTTCCTCTGAATGGTCAATGAATTGAAGTCAAATCGGTGATGGCGGCCGGATAAATATGGGTGCTGTTTGGCAATGGCGTGAAAAGGCGGATCGCAGCGCCAGCAACATAGGGTCGCTGGCAGGGGCGGTAGTTATCAGCTGCGCTGGGCTGTTCTGGCCAGGGTGAGGTAATCGCCGAGTACCGGCTCACCCAGCATATGGCGGCGCAACATGTCGAGGGCGGCAAAGGCGAGGATCTTGCGGCGGCTCTCCGGGTCGGGGTGGCTGACCTTGACCGTCTGACCGATGTGCATGCCATCGGCACAGAGCAGCAGTGGTACACCCTCAGTGCCCTCGCGACCTATGGTCAGTTGCAGGCCCGCATCGGCTGTAGGCAGTTGTGCCAGCTCATCGGCCAGTTGCGTGCTGAAGTTGGCCTCCAGCCGGGGATGGCCGTGACAAAGCGCCAGCAGGGCGCCGCCACTCTCTCCCTCCAGTAGAGCCAGCGGTTTGCCTTGCAGCAACGCCAGGATCTGCTGCGCCGGTTCCGTATCTCCGCTGCCAACCAGCCAGGGGTGGATCGTATCCAGCAGTCGGCGCTCTGCACTCTCCATGTCAGCGGTACTGGCGCCGTGGCCGATCAGTTTCAGCTCGATAAGAGGCATGGAGGAGCGGTAACCCAGCTCGATGCTGGCTGGCCAGGGTTCGGCATCCAGCATATCGCTGAGCGCCGACTCCGAGACACCGAAGGTGTAAAAGCGACGCAGCTCGGTATCGATCTGCGCACCGGCCAGCTGTTTGAGGCGCGGCAGAATTTGCTCGCGCACCATCTGTTTGAACTCGAACGGCACGCCCGGGGTGAAGAAGAGCTGGCTCTGGCCACTTCGCACCACAAAGCCGCAGGCGGTGCCGACCGGGTTGTCGAGGATCTCGCACCACTGTGGCAGCCATGCCTGTTTGGCATTGCTTTGTGCCATGGGGCGGCCACGGCTGGCGTAGCGCGTTTCGATGGTAGCGAGCCAGTCGGGGAAGAGGGTGAGCGGTTGGTCAAAGGTTTCAGCTGCCGCCTGAGCTGTCAGGTCGTCGGCAGTGGGCCCGAGCCCGCCACACACCAGCACCACCTCGGCGCGGCTGGCACTCTCTTGCAGCACCGTTTTCAGGTCGGCGAGGTTGTCCCCCACCGTCAGACGACGGCGCACCTGCCAGCCCTGATCCAGCAGCAGAGCGCTGAGCCAGGCCGCGTTGGTATCCACCACCAGACCCGTCACTATTTCGTCTCCGGTACTGATGATCTCGATACGCATGGCAGGCTCCTTGGATTAAACGGGTGGCAACGGTTGGCCTCGGGCCAACACAATCAGGCTTTGTTGTGCTCGAAGTAGTAGCTGATCCGGGTACGCGGATTGAGGTACTCGAACACGGCGGGCGGCAGCCGTTTGGGGTGGATCACCTTGGCGATCGACAGTTCGGCTTGCTGCAGGTCGATGATGGCGGCTTCCTGACGGGGAATGCGCGGATCGTAGACCAGCACCGAGGGGTAGAGCAGGCGGGAAGCGTTGACCGACATTACCAGCCCCACCTGACCATTGGAGAGTTGTACCACGCTGCCGGGGGGATAGATCCCCATCAACCGGATCAGCATGCTGAGGTACTCCGGATTGAACTGCGCCTTGCGCTGCTTGTAGAGGCCACTCAGGGCCGAGTAGGGCACCTTGGCCTGCATGTGGCAGAGGTTATCGTACTCGTTGATCAGTGACACCATCTGGGTCAGCGGATCGAGCTGGCCACCCTTGAGCCCTTCCGGCCCGCTGCCATCGAGATATTCGTGGTGATGGAGCACGATCCCCTTCGCCTCGGCCGGGAAATCCTTGGCCAGATTGAGCAGATCCAGCCCGTAGCGCGGGTGCTGGGCCATCAGGTTCTGCTCCGGCTTGGTTAGCGGCTCGGTCTTGCGCAGGATCTGGCTCGGGATCTTCAGCTTGCCGATATCGTGGAACAGCGCCCCCATGCCGACTTGACGGATCTCGTCGGCCGTCATGCAGCACTCCTTGGCCAGCAGCATGCTGAGCACGCTCACATTGAGGGAGTGGAAGTAGAGGTTGTTGCCATCCTCGCTGTCGGAGACCAGATGGAGCACCATCTCGTCCACCGAGAGCAGCTGTTCTGTCATGGCGTTGACCAGCTCCTGCGCCTCGCCGATGGCATTGAGGGGGCGGGACTGGATCTTGCTCATCACGCTGCGCACCTGCGCCAGCGACTGCTGGAACTGCTTCTCGCACTGCTGCAGGTTGCGGCGATAGAGTTGCAACTGCTCGATACGGCGATCCTTCTCCTGCTGCATCTGGGCCTGGCGCTGGGCTGCGTCTGCGCTCTCTTGTTGCTGAGGCTGTACCTGATTGAGGGGCTTGGGCGGAACGTCGCTCTTGTCGGGAATGATGGTGACCAGTTTCAGGCCGAGACGGCGGATCAGCTCGATCTCTTCTTCACTTTTGATCTTGAAGCTGGAAAACAGGAACGGGTGTTCGCGCCACCCCAGTGGCAGGGATACATAGTTGCCGACTTGCAGTCGATCTACGGAAATCTTGATACCGGTCATTATCTTGGAAGCAGGAGACACACTGAGCCGTATGCTAGTCAAAGGCGGGGGTGAATACAAAAGGTATCTGATGACAGGGCAGGAGCTTTATTATAGGCTTCTGGATGTCCAGACATATTTACTGATGCAGTACAGGGAGTAAGCATGCCGATCAAGATCCCGGATCAGTTACCCGCCGCCGAAGTGCTGGGGCAGGAGAACATCTTCGTGATGACGGAATCCCGGGCCGTCACCCAGAACATCCGTCCGCTGCGGGTGCTCATCCTCAACCTGATGCCAAAGAAGATTGAGACCGAGATCCAGCTGATGCGGATGCTCTCCAACTCGCCGCTGCAGGTGGATGTGGATCTGCTGCGCATCGATGACAGGGAGTCAAAGAACACGCCGCAGGCCCATCTGGAGAACTTCTATCACGATTTCGAGCAGGTGCGTGGCAACAACTACGACGGCATGATCATCACAGGGGCGCCGCTCGGGCTGGTGGAGTTCGAAGAGGTGGTCTACTGGCCGCGCATCGTCGAGATCATCGAGTGGTCCCATCAGCATGTCACCTCCACCCTGTTCCTCTGCTGGGCGGTGCAGGCGGCGCTGAAAGCCTTGTATGGCATGGAGAAACAGACCCACGGCGAGAAGCTCTCCGGGGTTTACCGCCACCATCGCCTCGATGAGCACGAGCCGTTGCTGCGCGGTTTCGATGATGAGTTCGTCGCCCCGCACTCCCGTTACGCGGCGTTTGATGGCGATCTGATCCGTGCCCAGACCGACTTGCAGATTTTTGCCGAGTCAGAAGAGGCGGGAGTCTATCTGGCGGCGACCAAGGATTGTCGTCAGGTGTTTGTCACCGGGCACCCGGAGTACGATGCTTTGACGCTGGACGGGGAGTATCAGCGGGATCTGGCGGCAGGGATCGAACCGGCCATTCCGGTCAACTACTACCCGAATAACGATCCGGGCAAGACCCCGCGCGCCAGCTGGCGCAGCCACGGTCATCTGCTGTTTGCCAACTGGCTCAACTACTACGTTTATCAGCTCACCAGCTATCGGGTGGAAGATATCGGCAAGGTCTTTACCTACGACCAGGGAGGCAAGTAGTCAGTCGCCCTGCGCCAGCCGCTCGGCCAGCTGGTCGAGCCATTGGCGGTGGCAGGCCAGGGTAAACGCCTTGGGTCTGTGGGCCTTGATGGCGGCCATCGCCTCTTGCTGTGGCTGGCCGAGGGTCATCAGCAGCGCGGCGGCGACCAGACCGGTACGACCGCTGCCCCCTTTGCAGTGGATGACCAGATGTTTGCCATCCCCCAGCAGCTCGCGCAGCTGTGGCAGCGCCTGTTGCCAGGCCGCCTCGAAGTCGGTGTCGGGGGCCAGGTCATCCTCGATGGGCAGATGGAACCAGCGCATCCCTTCGTGTTCGACCTGCTGGCCGAGCTGCGCCAGTTCGAGTCGGATCAACTCGGCGCTTGTCATCAGGGTCACCACCCCGTGGGCACCGGCCAACCGCAGTTGATCGAGCGCCAGGGTCAGCGGCACCTGCTGGGTGCCGGGGCAGGGGGTCAGCAGCAGCTGACCGTCGACACGGGGAACCTCAAGGCTCCAGAAGGGGTGATACGGGTGCATGGCGGATCCTCGCGTGGTGGCCGCAGGGCTGCGGCCGGTGAATGGCGCCAAGGATAGGCGGGGCAGGGGGGATGTCAATGGCCGTTGTGTTTGCCCCGGTTTACGGGCAGAGTCTAAAAAATTGAGCGGTTCAAGGAGTTAAGATGAGAAACCTGGATCAACTGGATTTGGATATCCTGGCCCATCTGTTTCGGGATGCGGGCATGACCAACAAGGATCTGGCCGCGCTGGTGGGCGTTGCCCCCTCCACCTGTCTGGAGCGGGTGCGCAAGTTGCAGCAGGATGGCGTGCTCAAGGGGGCGCACTGCGAAGTGGATTATCAGGCCCTCGGTGGTCACATTCAGGCCATGGTCTCCCTGCAGCTGGCCCGCCATAGCCGCCAGATCATCGATGCCTTCCGCGATGCCATTCTGGCGCTGCCCGAAGTGATCAGCCTGTTCCACATGGGCGGCAAGGATGATTTTCTGGTGCACCTGTGTGTCTCCGACACCGAGCACCTGCGCAACTTCGTCTTCGATCACTTCACCTCCCGCGAAGAGGTGGTGCACCTCGAAACCTCGCTGGTATTCGAGCACAAGTTCAGCCGCTCCCTGCCCTGCTTTCCCCAGCCATAACGGCCTGTAGGCCGACGGTATGGATAGATGGAAAAAACCGCCTGCTGGCGGTTTTTTCCATTCTGCTATCGGCTGAATCAGCACAGTTGGCTCAATTGGCGGCGGTGCGTTCATCCTTGGCCGTCTGATAGAGACTCTTTTGATAGGCCATGCTGCCCCACAGGGCAAGACCAAGCGCATCTTCCTTCAAGGCGTCCGGCTGCGCCGCCAGGGTCAGCTTCTCGCTGGCACCATCGTAGACATAGCCTTCTGCCGCGCGCTCCGGTTGCAGTATCACCACATCCTTGCCGCGCATCAGGGCGAAGTTCTTGTCGTACTGCATGATGGCGCGCCCCGGCCAGTCGGCGGGCATGCGGGTCAGATCCTTGCCGAGCATGGGGTAGTCGGCACTGATCCCCATCAGTGAGAGCAGGGTCGGCGCCATGTCGATCTGGCTGACGACGCGCGGATCCTTCCTCGGCGCAATGCCGTCGCCCACGATAACCCCCGGAATATGGAAGCGGGGGATGGGTACCAGACTGGCGCCACCGACCCGGCTGTCGTGATCGGCGATGACCAGGAACAGGGTGTCCTTCCAGTATTCGGACTGTTTCGCCCTCTTGAAGAATTCGCCGATGGCGTAATCCGCATACTTGGCCGCGTTGTTGCGGGTCTGTTTGGGTTGCTCGAAGAGTTCGATGCGGTTGTCCGGGAATTCGAACGGATCGTGGTTGCTGGAGCTGAACACCAGACTGAAGAAGGGTTTGCCCTCTTTGTGCAGCGCCTTGAAGGTCTCGTCGGCCTTGGCCATCAGATCCTCATCGGAGGCGCCCCAGGAGCCCTTGAACACCGGATTGTCGAAATCCTTCTGCTCGACGATGGTGGTGAAGCCGTTGCCGAGGAAAAAGCTGCGCATGTTGTCGAAGTGACTCTCGCCGCCGTAAATAAAGCTGGTGTCGTAACCCCGCTGTTTGAGCAGGTCCGCGATGGTGAAGAAGTTGGTCTGGCTCTTGCCGAGTTTTACCACCGACTGTGCCGGGGTCGGCGTGAAGCCGGTCAGTACTGCCTCGATACCGCGCACCGAGCGGGTGCCGGTGGCGTAGAGCTGCTCGAAGGCCCAGCCCTGCTGCGACAGGGCGTCGATGTTGGGGGTAAGCGGCAGGCCGCCGAGGGAGCCGACAAACTGGGCGCCCAGGCTCTCCTGCAGCAGGATCACCAGATTCTTCGGTTTACCCTGGAAGCTCGCCTGGTTGAAGGTCTGGCTGGGCAGCAGATCGGAGTTGAAATCACTGGCCGGACGGCCACTCTCCTTACGCATGACCTCGAGCACCTTCTGAGGGGTCATCTCACCGTAAAACTGGCCGGCATCCTCCTCGGCACCCATCTGTTTGATGGCAAAGAAGAGGGAGTAGGCGGAGTTGACGGTGAGCGAGTTGACCAGCGGATCCTCGGCAAAGGCGACCATGGCCGGGTTCAGGGCGCGGTGGCCGAGACTGGAGCGGGCACCGAGAAAACCTATGGCCAGAATGAGCAGGGCGAAGGCCGGACGCAGATACCAGCGGGGGAAGCTGAGGCCACGTACCAGACGGCCGCTCAGCCACCAACCGCCGGTCAGCACGGCGCCACTGAAGAGTAACGCCAGCAGCAGCTCGGCTTTGCGGCCTGCCCACAGCATGGCGAACACCTCTTTCGGATAGATGAGGTACTCCACATAGAGACGGTTGGGACGCACGCCATATTCGGTGACGAACGAGGGGGTGGAGATCTCGAGGAACAGCATCAGCCAGAGTCCGACTGTCAGCCAGACGCGCATCAGTTGCAGCCAGCCCCGGCCGATGGCATGGGGGCCTGCCAGCAGCAGAGTGAGCATGGCGGGGACACCCCAGACCCAGCAGAGGGTCGCAAAGTCGACCCGGATCCCTTGCAGCAGCATCTCCTGCCAACCGGCCACGGCATCCACCCGTTCCAGTTGCCAGAGACAGAGGGCGATTCGGCTGAAAGAGAGAGAAAAAAGCGCGAGCGCGCAGAAGACGGCGAAGGGCCAGAACGGGCCGAGTCGCTGTTTTAGATTTGTCATGTTTGTTCCTGAATGAGACTCTAAACGTCTGTCCACAGACGTTTTTTTAGTTGTTGTGAGGTTATGACAGATCGAATTGGTTAAGGTTGCATTCAAGTTTGTTAAAAGTCGGCATTAACACATTTATCATCCAGAAGTGTGATGTCACGCCACTAATGAGCACAGCATAATCTGCTGGGTAAAATGTGAGCCACAGCGTGTATGGATGGGGAGCTGGTGTTTATAATTGCCGCGAATTATCTCAATCGGAGCCGAAGGGATGCCGGTCTTTATCGATGTCGAGTATGTGCGGGGATGGCGCCTGTTTCTGGTGTTATCGGATGGCACCACGGGGGTGCTGGATCTGACCCCCTGGCGAACCCAGCCGCTGTTTGCAAAGCTGGAGAGCGAGCGTCATTGCGCTCGGGTCTTCATCAACCGTCACCACCAGCTGGAGTGGCCTGTTGGCTGCACGCTATCCGCCCATGAGGTCTATCACCTCATCTCTCCCATCGATGAGCGGGAAGCCTTCAGCTAATCCCCATTTTTTGTGAGCCAACGCCAGATTCCTGTTGCTGGAATGTTTGCCCGTTTGCCTTTCTGAGCCAACTTGGGTAAAACCTGCGCAACATTTTGCCAACTTGCCTTCGCTTCACCTGACAGAGGCTTGCCGCTTTCGCGCCGCAGGCCTTTTTTGCGGCCTGATGGCAAACCTTTCCCTTGCTGAAAGGTTTGGTTGGTTGAATGAAAATAACAAAACAAACAAATACATAAGGAAAATGTATGGCTTGTCATATGCGCACACCCCTTGCCCTGCTGGTTGGTGGGCTCGCCTGTCACGGCGCTGCCGGTCAGGAACCGGTGCAACAGCTGGATCCCATGGTGGTGGTGGCAACTCGCCCGGCCAGCACACTTGAAGTGACGCTGGATCCCAAGAAGCCCGGTTCCCCCATGCCCGCTGCCGACGGCGCCGGTTATCTGAAGAATGTCTCCGGGATGAGCATGGTGCGCAAAGGGGGGCTCGGTGGCGATCCCGTGCTGCGGGGGATGGGGATGTCACGCCTCAACGTGCAGATGGATGGCGGCATGCTGGCCGGTGGCTGTGGCGGCCGGATGGACCCGCCCACGGCCTATGTGTTCCCCCAATCCTTTGACCGGATCCGGGTGCTGAAGGGGCCGCAATCCCTCGAGCAGGGTGCCACCCTGGCGGGAACCGTGCTGTTCGAGCGGGACAGACCCGAGTTCACCGCGCCGGGTCTCAAGGCCGATGCCTCGGCCCTTTATGGCAGCTTTGGCCGTGATGATCAGATGGTGGATATGACGGCGGGCTCGACCGATGGTTATCTGCGCGGCCAGTTTACCCACTCCGACAGCAACGATTACCGCGATGGTCACGGTAACAAGGTGCGATCTTTCTATCGCCGCGAGAATGGCACCGCCCAGCTGGGCTGGACGCCGGGGGAGCACACCTGGCTGGAACTCACCGCCGAGCGTAGCAATGCCCGTGCCGCCTATGCGGACCGCACCATGGATGGCCCCATGTTTGATCGCGAATCCTTCGGGCTGAAGCTCAAGCAGGAGCAGATCACCACTCACTGGCAGCGCAGCGAGCTGACCCTGTGGGACAACTACATCGACCACATCATGGACAACTTCAGCCTGCGGCAAAACAGCGGCATGAAGATGCTCTCCAACCCGGATCGCCGCAATACCGGCGGGCGCTGGGCCAACGATATCGCCCTGCCTGCCGACTGGCTGCTGACCGCCGGGCTAGATAGCAACCGGGATCAGCATCGCAGTCGGAGTGGGGTCGACTATGCCACCAAGGATCGCCAGCGCACCCTGCGTTTCGAGCAGCAGGGCGGCTTCGCCGAACTGGGTCGTCAGCAGGGGGCTCACAGCTACAAGGGCGGTTACCGTCAGGATAGGGTAGAGACCACCCGCTATGGCGCCGGTGAACAGACCCTCTACAGCGATACCCTGAGTCTTAACAGCGGGTTTGGCCGCTACGAATATCAGTGGTCGCCACGCTGGTCCAGCTATCTGGCCTGGGGGCAGGCAGAGCGGGCGCCGGATTACTGGGAGCGCAGCAAGGACAGCACTCCGTTCACCCTCAACCCGGAGCGCAGTCGCCAGTGGGATGTTGGTTTGGCCCTGCGCAGTCGCGAGCTGGATCTGACCCTCTCCCTCTTTAGCGCCGACATCAAGGACTACCTGCTCTACAACAGCAAGTCGAACAAGGTGCGCAATATCGATGCCCAGACCCGGGGTGGCGAGTTGGAAGGGCGCTGGCAGTTTGCCGAGCAGTGGCGTCTCGATGGTGGTTTGGCGGTGGTCTACGGCGAAAACCAGAGCGACAACAAGCCGCTGGCCCAGATGCCGCCGCTTGATGGCAAGTTGGCGTTGGGCTGGCAGCCGGACGAGGCGCTGAGCTTTACCCTGCTGGGGCGCGCGGTGGCGGCGCAGGATCGGGTAGATCTCTGGTCCGGTACCGTTGCGGGTCAGGATCAGGGCGAGACTCCGGGCTTCTTCACCATGAACCTGAGCGGCGCCTGGCAGTTTGCCAAGGGGTGGCAACTCTCGGCCGGGGTAGACAACCTGTTCGACACCTTCTACTACGAGCACCTCTCCAAGTCGGTGCACAGCAGTCAGGCCGGGCTGGGCTACGAGCAGAGCGGCCGCATCCCCGAGCCGGGCCGTTCCTACTGGCTCTCGCTCAACTACCGTTTTGCCTCGGCAGGGGTGCTCTAACCAGTTGAGTCAGATAACGTTTTCAGTCACAGACACCGCTGTGTGAGCATCGCTATCATGGTGAAAAACAGGCGTATCAGACGCCTGCTCTCACAGCGGGAACATAACAATGAAACAGGTAACGTTACGCTATGGCGGCCTGCTCGGGGCCGCCCTGTTACTTGCGGCTTGCGGCGGCAGCGGTAGTTCAGGTGGGGAGAGTTCTCCCCCCGTCGTCAATCCGCCGGTCACCCACCCTCCGGTCGCCACGGCCAGTCGTGCTTGCTATGGCGACGATCAACTCGCCTGCAACCTGCGCATCTATCAGGTAATGGTGGAGTCGTTTGCCGATGGTGACGGCAGTGCCAACTACGGCGTCGGCTATGGCCCCTCCCAGCACAACGGCGATCTGCAGGGGATCATCGACAGTCTCGACCACATCAAGAGTCTCAACGTCAACGCCATCTGGCTCACCCCGGTGTTCGACTCCTGCGCGGGGCAAGGCGGTGATAACAAGCTCGATGCCACCGGCTACTTCGCCTGCGACTTTTTCACCGTGGATCCCAACTTTGGCAGCAATGCCAAGCTCAAACAGCTGGTGGATGCAGCGCATCAGCGCGGCCTCTACGTCTTCCTCGACGGGGTGTTTGGCCACGTCAACAAGGTGGGGGTAAGCAAGCCCTCGCCAAAGGGGCGTCTGCCAGCCCTAATCAGCGGCGGTGCGGGTTATCCCGGCCAGCTGGTGGATTACAGCAAGCCGGAGAGCCTCGCCTACTTCAAGGAGGTGGCCCGCTATTGGGTCGAGCAGTACGGCATCGACGGCTGGCGCCTCGATCAGGCCTATCAGCTTGGGCTGGATGATTGGCGCGCCATTCGCAGCGAGGTGGAGCAGGCCAGCGCAGCGCGCAAGGCCGCCGGGCAGCAGTGGGGCACCCTCGGCTACATGGTGGGCGAGGTGTGGAAGGGGGCTGACGATATTCGCGCTCAGGCTTATGGCAGCAGCGACAATCCGGCGCTCTCCTCGGCCTTTGACTTCCCGTTGCGCTACGGCATCGTGCAGGCGCTGGCGGTGGAGGAGTCTGGCAAGGGCGGGCAGGGGGCCAGCGTGCTCGATGCCAGCTGGAACAAGGTGGAGAACTACCCGAATCACGCCATGCCGAACCTGATGCTGGGCAACCACGATCTGGTGCGTTTTGGCGATCTGCTGGAGCGGGGCAACTTCAAGTCGACCGAGTACTGGCAGCGCCACAAGGCGGCCTTCAGCTTTATGGCGGCTCGCTCCGGCCCCATCACCTTCTACTATGGCGAGGAGTTTGGCGACGAGGTGCCGGGCTTTGCCGCCAAGGTTGGTGGTGACTGCGCAGCGCAGGGCTTGTGCGACGACCATGTGGCCCGCAGCGATGGCAAGGTGCCCGCTGTCACCGGTTTTGTGCCGGGTAGCGAACAGGTCGAGCTGAAAGAGTGGCTCGCCCAGCTGCTGGCGATGCGTGCCGCGCATCCCGCTCTCTATCAGGGAGAGCGAGTCAAACTGGTGGCCGAGGGCAGTCTCTATGGTGACATCAAGCAGACGGCAGGCGAACAGATAGTCTACCTGCTCAACCTCTCCACCACGGCGCTCAGCTACAACCTGCCGGCGGGCAAGCTGCGCAGCGGTAGCGCGCTGGTGGATCTGCAAAGCGGCGAGAGTCTGGCCATCGGCGGTAGCAGCGTGACGGTGGAGATACCGCCTTTGAGCGGGCGTTTCCTGCGTCTGCAATAAGTCAGACACAGCACGCTTTGATATGAGAGAGGGCCCCTTCGCGGGGCCCTCTCTGTCATTGTGGGTGACAAAGTTATGGTGTTTATACGGTGCTCTGGCCCCGGTTTTCCAGCCGCTGGCGGAAGGCGCGGGCCAGTCGCTCGTAGAGATCCTGCGCCTCCTTGTCTTCGATATCGCCGCGGATCCAGGGGTTATCGACGATCTCCAGCAGCACGCAGTCGCGCCCTTGCTGGCGCAAATCGAGCCCGTAGAGGCCATTGCCGAGCTGATGCACTGCGCGGCGGGCGGTCTGCAGTACCCGCTCCGGCACCTCGTTGAGCGGCAGCGCCTCGATGCGGCTCATGTCGAGGGGGTGCTTGCGGCGGCGAATGCGGTTGCCGGGTTCGGGCCGGTAGCGGCGGCAGGCGAACAGCGGCGAGCCGTCGAGAAAGCCGATGCGCCAGTCAAACTCGGCGGGGATCCGGCTCTGCACCAGCAGCAGGGCGGAGCGGCCCAGCCCCTCGTCCAGCAGCCGGGCCAGCTGCTGCTCGTCGCTGGCCATGGCGAGATCGCGCCCCTGTGCCCCGTCGGGCACCTTCACCATCAGCGGCAGGCCGAGCCGCTGCACCAGCTCATCCACATGGTGGCGGCCGCGGCGGGTCACCACCATGGTGGGCGGCATGGGCACGCCGCTGCGCACCATCAGCTCGTAGAGATAGAGTTTGTTGCTGCAGGCGAGGATGGCGCGGGAGCTGTCGATCACCGGCATCTTGAGCTGTTCGGCACGGTGGGCAAATTCGAAGGTGTAGTGGCCGACTGCGGTTTCGGCACGCAGCCAGAGGGTGTCGAACTCCGGCAGCCGCTCGATGGCTGACGGTGGCAGGATCTCGGCCCGGATGCCCTGGGCGGCGGCAGCCCGGATAAAGCGCTCCAGCGCCAGCCCGTCACTGCTGGCACGGCCATCATCGGGGTCGACCAGAATGGCGAGCTGGTAGAGCGGCGCCGCTTGCTCCTCATCACCGGTGCCCACCAGCGCTTGGGCGTGGTGCAGCATCAACTCTTTCTCGCTTGGGCTCAGCTCCAGCTGCGACAGGCTCTGCTGCTGGCGCACGGACCAGCCGTGGCGGCCGCGCTTGAGGGTCAGCTCCTGCAGCGGCAACTGGCTGAGGCCATAGTAGTAGCGGGCCAGCCCCGCCAGCTCGCTCTGTTCACACTGGCCGAAGATGGCGCGCACTCTAATTCGATCCTCGCTCTGCTGGGCCAGCCACCCTTGTGCCTTGCGCCACAGCTTGGCCGGTGGCTGCTGGGGTTGCAGTCGGCTGATGGCTTGCAGACCAGGCAGGCAGTGGTGGCCGCGGGCCTGGGCCAGCAGCGAGCAGTAGTAGCCTGCGCTCAGGTGCTCCAGATTGCGGCAGAGGTTGATGATGCGGGGTCTGCCGCCGGTGGTCGGCACGCCATGTTGCAGATAGGTGCGGGCGGTCAGCAGATAATCGGCATGGCAAGGCCAGTCGCCCAGCTCTTCGACGATGACATAGGTACTCATATTTTCGGCTCCACAGATCAGACTGCCTGAACAGGCAGGATCCCCAGTGGGCTTCGATGCACCGACAAGCACGACAATGGCGCGAGGGGAAACAAGAGGTTACAGTGCCTAATATGACGCCTTGGTAACTTGTGATACAAGTCGCATTTTTGGTGCTGAGGATAAATAACCGAACAAGGACTCCCCGTGTTGACCGTACGTGCGGCCCGAACTGATGATCTGGGCGCCATCGTTAATCTGGAACGCTACTGTTTTCCTCCCGAAGTCGCCTTTGGCCGCAGCCGCTGGCACTATCTGCTGGCCCACGCCAAGGGGCGCACCCTGTTGCTGCTGGATGAGAAGCATCAGCTGATGGGCTATCTCTGCCTGCTGGAGCACAGAGGCTGGGATCGGCTGGTCATTCAGGCGCTGGCCATCCGCTGGACGGTGCGCCGTCTGGGCTGGGCCCGCCGCCTGCTGGAGCAGGTGATCCACGAGGGCAAGGCCGCTGGCTGGGGGGCGATCCGGCTGGAGGTGGCGGATGCCAACGAAGAGGCGCTGGCGCTCTATCAGGGATTGGGATTTCGTCCCCAGCAGCGGCTGGCGGACTACTATGGCCGCGACCAGCACGCCCACCGACTGGTGCTGCCGCTGGTGAGCGACGAGGAGCGTGAGCGGCGCAGAGTGGCTCGCACTCAGGCGCGCAAGCCCTCTTCACGGGCTAACTGATCATGTTGAACGAGCAGAATCGAGGAGCAGGATGAGCTGCGACAACTGCCTTGCCACCGCCATCAGGGCCAAGCTGGGGCGCTGCCCGGTCTGTGCCATCCAGACCTTCATCATTGGTCTGAGTGGCTGGCTGGTCTGGTGGGGGTGCGGCGCCGATACCTCGGTCAACGCCCTCACCGGCCTGCTGTTTGCGCTGGGTGGCTCGGGCCTGTTGCTGCTCCATCTGGTGGTATTTGTCTGGCGCAAGGCGACCGGACGTGAATTGAGCGATGAATGAATCTTAATAGATTCAAACAGATAAATAACAATATCGGTGTAGATATGGAGGTTCAGATGATTGCAATGGTAACGGGCGCCTCGTCCGGTTTTGGTGAAGCCATCAGCCGCCAGCTGGTGCAGGCGGGGTACAAGGTGATCGGTACCGGTCGCCGTGCCGAGCGGCTGGCTGCGCTGGCTGACGAGCTGGGCGAGCAGTTCCTGCCGCTGGCATTCGACGTGCAGGACAAGGCGGCCACCCGCGCCGCCATCGCCGGCCTGCCAGCCGCCTGGAACGAGGTGGATCTGCTGGTCAACAACGCCGGTCTGGCGCTGGGGCTGGAGCCGGCCCACAAGGCGGATCTGGAAGATTGGGAGCAGATGATCGCGACCAACATCAGCGGTCTGACCCTGCTCACCCGATTGCTGCTGCCGGGCATGGTGGCGCGCAATCGCGGCCACGTCATCAACATCGGCTCCATCGCCGGCACCTACCCCTATCCGGGCGGCAACGTCTACGGCGCCACCAAGGCGTTCGTGAAGCAGTTCAGCCTCAACCTGCGCGCCGATCTGGCGGGCACCGCCATCCGCGTCACCAACGTGGAGCCGGGCCTGTGTGGCGGCACCGAGTTCTCCAACGTGCGCTTCCATGGTGACGATGCCAAGGCGGCCTCCGTCTATCAGGGGGTGGAGGCGATCCAGCCGGAAGATATCGCCAATACCGTGCTCTGGGTGAGCCAGCAACCGGCCCACGTCAACATCAACAGCATCGAGATCATGCCGGTGGCGCAGACCTTCGGCCCGCTCAATATCAGCCGTCGCTGATCGCTGCATTGGTTGAAACAAAGAGGCTCCCGTGGGAGCCTCTTTGCGTTGGCGAGCCGGTCACAGGCTCATGATCTTCTTGAACTCCTCCGGCGAATACTTCTTCTCGCTGCGCTTGGTGAGATCCGTCATCAGCTTGTAGCGCAGCGTTTTGGCCATCTGATAGGTCTGCTCCAACTGGCCATAGGAGTAGTCGGCGGCCAGCCCGATGGCGGTAGCCTTGTCGCTGGTATAGGTCTGCTTGAGGCTCTGGTCGAGCAATGCCACCTCCTTGTAAAGCTTGCTGCTCTCCTTGCTCCAGACGCCGCGCAGCAGCGGCAGGTACTTGTCCGGATCGGTGCTGGCCAGCGCGGTCAGGCTGCGGAACTGCCAGTAGGCGGAATCATCGGAGTAGCTGTCGCTACCGGTGCGATAGGGCAGGGGGTAGGATTCCAGCGCGTTGTAGAGCGGCACCATCACTGATTCGGCCAGCACGCCATAGCTCTGCCAGATTAGCCCCTGCAGCTCTTTGGGCATCTCCTTGCGCAGCTGGATGACGTGGGATTCCAGCTGGCGATCGACGCGGATCGGCCGCTCCGCCTTGCCCGCGAGCGGCGTACCGTCATAGGTGGCGCTCAGCAGTCTGGCCACGTCCGGCACGGCGATGGGGGCATCCGGCTTCATAAAGAGCGGATATTGTGCCTGCCGGGTCGCCTGTTTGTGGGAGGCGGTCAGCATGTTCTGGCCGAGCCACTCCCGATCCACGTTGTAGGGATCGGCAATCACCCCGAACGCTTTGGCGAAGTTGAAATCTTTCGGGTCGGCGTTATCCAGCAGTTTGTGTGCGCGTACAAATTCCAGCAGCTTGGGCGAGTGCAGCACATCGGCGCTGTCGAGATTGACGCCATGGATGCGCAGGCCGTTGGCCACCATGGCGTAGCTGTCGTCCGGCACCCGCACCGCGATCCAGTGGTGGCCGGAGCCAATCTCCATCAGCCAGGCCTCGTTCACATCCGCCAGATAGAGGCTGTTGCCCTCACCGGCACCATATTGCTCCACATAGCGGCCGAGCAGCTCGACCCCCTCTTTGGCCGTCTTGGCCTGCGGCAGGATCAGGGTCGGGATGATGGCTTCAATCACTCCCTTCTCGATCAGCGGATCGGCTTTTTGGGCCTTGTCGTTGACCTCGGCACTGGTGGTGGCCGAGATGGCGACGTTGAACTCGTTGATGCCGCGCTCCTCATAATATTTGCCTGCCGGGTCGCTGGTTGTGGCATCCCAGTCGTGGATGGCGGAGTAGGCGAAAAATGCTTTGGGCATCGGCACTTCCAGCCCGTTGCCCAGTTTCCAGAGTTTGCCCTCATTTTGCTGCGCGGGCCGGAAGGCGAGGTACTTGTTCCAGTTGTTGACGCCAAAATCCTCGTTTCTGGCGATCATTACGCTGCCGTCCAAGCTGGCTCCCTTGCCGACGATGAGGCCGGTACAGGCGTCGGCACTGGTGCCAAGCAGGGTGAGCAGGGTGGCGGAGAGAAGACTCAAGGTGTGTTTTTTCATAGGTGTACCCGAAGGGTTGTGGTGAGTGAGAGTCAGACGAGGGGATGAGGTGTGGGGAGGCTGCAACTCCGAACTGGCAGCGGAGTGAGCACGGCAGATTGGTCTGCCTGTTATTGGTTTTTCGAACAGATCATCCATGACACGGCTGGCTGGTTGTGATGTGCGCCAAAATTGTATTCCCGAGTGGTTGTTTATTTTGTGATCGAGCTGCGGTTCCTGACTTTTCTCTGGCGTCGTGGTACGCGGACGGCGAAATGTGCCAAAACAGCGTGAACTGGCAGCAGATGAGTCATGATTCTGACGCCAGTTTGCGTGGGGGACGTGGTGAGATCCGCCATATCTCTGGATCTCGCACTATCTGACAAGTTGGCCTGTAACTTGCTGGTTTAATTGATAATGGTGGGGCCTGACGCCCCATGTGACCGGATCAGCCTGTGCCCATTGCCGCAGATGCGCACTGAATTGGAGCCCCCATGGATATCAAACCCTACAGCCAGCAGCTTGCCCAGAGCGCATCCAACAACCGCGCCCTCGCTACCCTCAACAGTGCCAGTAGCGGCGGTCAGGGCGGTGGCTGGGAGGAGATGGTCAGCCTCTCCACCCAGCGCATGACCGGTCAGGCCCAGCAGGTGCTGACCTACGAACATCTGGCCAAGAACAACAAGTTGCCACCGGCGCTGGATATGAGCTCCGACAAGGGGGGCGTGGTGCAGCAGCTGGTGGACAAGGCGCTTGGTTTCGATCGCAAGAAGTTCAACGAGATCGAAGAGAAGCTCAAGACCATCGCCGATAACAAGAAGCTGACGCCGGAAGAGCGTGCGGAGCAGAGCAAGCCGCTCAACGAGCAGAAAGATGCGATGCTGAAAGAGGCAATGGATCGCCTGACCGGCAAGAAGAGCTCATCCAAAGATGAGGCCAAAACCGCCTGATCCCGTCACTGTTGTGAGAGATGCCCGGTCGGCACAGATGGGCCAGTGTCGACCGCCGATGGGCAAGCTTCTGCCACCTCTTTTGACCTCACCTCCCCACAAGCGCACAATGTCCGCGCATTGAGCCAGTCGAGGAGTCCGCCGTGTACAACTTCCAATATGCCAATCCGACCCGCATCTGTTTCGGCGAGGGGCAGATCGCCAGCCTGCCCGAACTGATCCCGCCCGGCAGCCGGCTGCTGGTGCTCTACGGCGGAGGCAGTATCAAGCAAAACGGCGTCTATGAGCAGCTGACCCGGGCGCTGGAGGGGGTGACGTGGCAGGAGTTCTCCGGCATCGGCGCCAACCCCAGATTCGAGCTGTTGATGGAGGCGGTGGCGCAGGTGAAACGCGAGCGCATCGACTTCCTGCTGGCGGTCGGTGGCGGCTCGGTAGTCGATGGCACCAAGTTTGTTGCGGCGGCGGCCTGCTACGAGGGGGATGATCCCTGGGATATCTGCGGTAAACAGGCGAGTGTGCACAAGGCGCTGCCGATGGGCTGTGTGCTGACCCTGCCAGCCACCGGCTCCGAGAGCAATCCCACTTCGGTGGTGAGCCGCGGGGATGTGAAGATCTCCTTCAGAAGCCCGCTGGTGCAGCCGCAATTTGCGGTGCTCGATCCGGCGACCACCTACAGTTTGCCGCCGCGCCAGACCGGTAACGGAGTGGTGGATGCCTTCGTCCATATCGCCGAGCAGTACCTCACCTTCCCGGTGGGAGGCGAGGTACAGGATCGGCTGGCGGAAGGTTTGCTGCAGGTGCTGGTGGAGAACGGCCCCAGGGCGCTGGTGGAGCCGACCAACTATCAGGTGCGGGCCAATCTGATGTGGGCCGCCAGTCTGGCGCTCAACGGGCTTATCGGTTGCGGAGTGCCGCAGGATTGGGCCTCTCACGCTATCGGCCATCAGCTGACGGCGCTCTACGGGCTGGATCATGGCCAGAGTCTGGCGGTGGTGCTCCCCTCACTGCTGCGTGAGCGGGCGAGCCAGAAGCAGGACAAGCTGGCTCAGTTTGCCGAACGGGTGTGGCATTCGACCCGCGAGGACAAGGCCCTGCGCATCGAAGAGGCGATCATCCGTACCGAGCAGTTCTTCCAGAAGATGGGATTGGGTACCCGGCTGGCTGACTATGGCCTCAGCGAAAGTTGCATTCCGGCGGTCTGCTCCAATCTCAAGCGGGTGGGGCGCACCGCGCTCGGTGAGCAGCAGGATATCGACCCGGATCGGGTGGCACGCATTCTCGCCCGCGCGCTATAAGCCGGCGCCGGTTTGTGTCCCTGGCTGATTCATTTTCCCAATTAAAGAGGGCCGCTTGTTGCGGCCCTTTTGCATGACGGGTTAGCCGATCACTCGGTGCGTGCCTTCAGATAACCGGCGTAATCCGGGATCTGCACGCTGAACGCCTGGCGCATATGGGGGCTGTCCATGATGAAGTCGGCGGTCGCTTCGTTGGTGGCGACCGGGATGTTCCAGACTGCCGCGAGGCGGAGCAGCGCCTTCACGTCCGGATCGTGCGGCACCGCATTGAGGGGGTCCCAGAAGAAGATCAGCACATCGATCTTCCCTTCGGCGATCAGGGCGCCGAGCTGCTGGTCGCCCCCCATGGGGCCGGAGAAGAGGCAGGTGATGGGCAGTTGCGCCTGCTTGCCGAGCATGGTGCCGGTGGTGCCGGTCGCATAGAGATGGTGGAGCTTGAGCTCCTCCTTGCGGCGCATCACCCAGTTCAGCAGAGGGGTCTTCATGTTGTCGTGAGCCACCAGTGCCACCCGTTTGTGGGGCGCCATCTCGCGTGCAATCTGTTCCATGGAAATCGTCCGTAGCATTGTTATTGGCAGAGAGCCGTATCCTAATCGAAAGCCATGCCAGATGCTGCGTCGGGCGTATTAACTGTGATCCTGTCGAAAAGTTTTCGGGTCATGCGACTCAAATATGGCGGTCCAAATAAAGAGACCCGCGCTGGCGGGTCTCTTTGCTTGCTGGCCTGCGGGCTCAGGAGCCGTGGTGCAGTTGCGACTGCTGATAGTTCTCCAGCCCGATGCGATCGATAAGGTCTAGCTGGGTCTCCAGCCAGTCCACATGCTCCTCCTCATCCTCCAGGATCTCCTGGAACAGGTCGCGGCTGATGTAGTCCTGCACCGACTCGGCATAGGCGATGGCTACCTTGAGGTCGGGGATGGCATCCATCTCCAGCGAAAGGTCGCAGCGCAGCATCTCTTCGACGGTCTCGCCGATACGCAGCTTGCCCAGATCCTGCAAATTGGGCAGCCCTTCGAGAAACAGCACGCGCTTGACCAGCTCGTCGGCGTGTTTCATCTCATCGATAGACTCGTGATACTCCTTGTGCCCGAGCGCCTTGAGGCCCCAGTCATCGTAGATGCGGGCGTGCAGGAAGTATTGGTTGATGGCAATCAGCTCATTGGCCAGCACCTTGTTGAGGTGGGCAATGATCTTGGGATCTCCTTTCATCGACAGTGCTCCTTGGTTCGTGCCTGAGGCTCCGATCGTTAGAGCTTAGTCCAGAAAAGTGACAACAAGGGGTCTGGCGAGCCAGCTCGCCTGAGAAAAGAGGTGACCCTGTTGGCGGGTCGCATCAGAAAAGAGGTGTCCGGATCAGGCCACTTCGTAGTAGAGCACGGGTTGCTCCTGCTCCATCTTGTCGAGCTCGGCGGCGATGATCTCCATGGTCATGCGCACGCATTTGCCACACTGGGCGCCCACCTCGAGCGAATGCTTGAGCTGGCGGAATTCGCTTTTACCTGACTGCACCGCTTTGCGGATCTGGGTATCTGTGATGCCGCGGCACAAACAGACGTACATGATGGTCACCTCTTGTGGAATGAGATGAAATCTAAATGAGAATGGTTCGTAGTGCAAATAACCATTGGTAATAAGATCCCCTGCTTGCCACTGTGCAACCCCTTGGGGACAATGCTGGCAACCAGAGGAGATCACCATGCTCAAGAAACTGTTCAGCGCCCTGTTCGGGGGCGAGCCGACCAAGGCGCCGGAAGTCACTCCCACCGAATATGCCGGCTATCTCATCTATCCGGAGCCCATGGCAGAAGGTGGCCAGTATCGGCTGGCGGGCCGCATCACCAAGGAGCTGGACGGCGTGCTGCAAACCCACCGTTTCATCCGCTCCGATCTGTTTGCCAATCCGACCGATGCCGAGCGTTTCATGGTGCAGAAGGCCCACACCTTTATCGATCAGATGGGAGATCGCATGTTCGAGCCCCGCAAATCGGCTGACAGCCAAGCTTCATGACACTGCAAGAGGTCACCCTGCTGCGCGAGGCGCTGGCCCGCGCCGGTGAGCGGCGCCTGATCTGGCTGGAGGGGGAGGAGGCCGACTGCATTGCCCGCGCCCAATCCCTGCTCGGTGAGACCGTTTTTTGGCTGGGTGCCGGGCCCGAGTGTTATGCCCCTCAACCCGCTGCCAAGGCGCTGCAGCTGCTCGGTCAGGAGTGCGACACGCTGGTGTTCAACGCCTTCAGCGGTTTTCACCCCGACGCCTTCGGGGCGCTGGCAGGTACTCTATGCGCTGGTGGCTTGCTGTTGCTGCTGACGCCGCCCAGAGTAGAGTGGCCCGCATGGCAGGATCCTGACCGGATCCGGCTGGTGGCCCAGCCGGAGGAGGCCAGTCGGGCCGGCAACGGCTTTATCGCCCGGCTGGTGCGGTTGCTGGAAGGTGATCCAGCCCTCTCTCTGGAGCCGCCGGTTTGCTCGCAGCCGTGGCAACCGATTGGGCTCGAGCGTGCGTTGAGTTGTGATCAGGCACGGGCACTGCCCGCCATCCACAAGGTGTTGCACGGCCATCGTCGTCGGCCACTGGTGCTGAGCGCCGACCGCGGCCGTGGCAAGAGTGCGCTGCTGGGCCTGGCTGCCGCCGAGCTGCTGCGCCAGCAACCCGGGCTGAACATAGTGGCGACGGCCCCCTCGCAGGCAACGGTAGCGACCCTGTTTGCCCACGCTGCTAGCGGGCTAGATACCACGCCTGAACAGCTGAGCGGGCTGAGCTACTGTTCGCCGGATCGGCTGGTGCACGAGGCGATGAATCCCGATCTGCTGCTGGTGGATGAAGCGGCCGCCATTCCGACCCCGCTGCTTGAGGCCATGCTGGCCCGCCACAGTCGCATCGTGTTTGCCACTACCGAGCACGGTTACGAAGGGACGGGGCGCGGTTTTCACCTGCGCTTCAAGCGGGTGCTTGATAGTCAGACGCCGGAGTGGCAGGAGATCCACCTCTCTGAGCCCATTCGCTGGAGTAAGCGCGATCCGCTGGAGCCGCTGATTTTCCGCCTGCTCGGCCTCAATGCCGAAGTGGCAACTCCCTTGCCGCCGACCAGCCTGAGCTGGCGTCTGGTCAGTCAGGGGGCGCTGGCGAGCGACGAGGAGTTGCTCAACCAGCTGTTCGGCCTGCTGGTGCTGGCTCACTACCAGACTACGCCGAGCGATCTCAGATCCCTGCTGGAGAGCCCGGATCTCGACATCCATCTGCTGGAGCAGGATGCGAGCCTGCTGGGTGTGGCGCTAGTGGCGCGGGAAGGGGAGATAGAGCCCGAACTGGCCGAGGCGATCTGGGCCGGTCGCCGCCGTCCGCGCGGCCATCTGCTGCCCCAGTCGCTGCTGGCCCACGCCGGTTTCAAAACGGCGGGGGGGAGCAGCTACGCCCGGGTGATGCGTATCGCCATCCACCCCGAGCTGCACCGGCACGGACTGGGTTCGCTGCTGCTTGGCAAGCTTGAAGAACATTATCGTCAGGCGGGGATCGATTACCTCGGTTCTGCCTTTTCGGCCAGCGCCGACCTGCTCCCCTTCTGGCGCAAGGCAGGACTGACGGTGCTGCGCATTGGTCTGCAACGGGATGCCGCCAGCGGCTGCCACGCAGCCCTGCTGCTCAAAGCGCTGAAACCCGAGCATGAGCCCGAGTTGGATCAGTGGCAGCAGCGTTTCATTCGCCAGTTGCCGACCCTGCTGGCGGGCGAGCTGAAAGGATTGGAGCCCGAGCTGGTATGGCAATGTCTGCAAGGCAGCACCGTCACCGTGCCGGAGCTTGGCGAGTTCGAGCGCGATGAGGTTGAGTGCTTTGCCCTGCATCACAAGCCGTTCGAACTGAGCCAATCCAGCTTGCAGTTATGGCTGGCACGCCATCTGGCTGTGCTGGCTTCACTGACTCCTGACGAGCGTTATCTGCTGATTGCCACCATCTGGCAATATGCCGACTGGGGAATGCTGGCCGCGAGGTTGCAACTGGCGGGCAAGCCCGCCGTGATCAAGAGGTTGCGGGCACTGCTGGCGCGTCTCTTGAGTTCCTCTACCACTCGATAGGTTTGCCCTGCCAGTCGAGAAAGCTCAGTTCGCCATCCGGTTGCAGCCGGTTCATCAGGTTAATCAGATGGCCGGCTACCTGCTCGGGACTCTGCACATTTCCTGGCGGTACATTGGCGTGAAACGGGCGAGAGAGTGGGGTATCCACGGTGCCGGGATGGAAGGCCAGCAATTTGACGCCTGGGGCACGCCGGGCCAGCTCGATGGCGGCACACTTGAGCAGCATGTTGAGGGCGGCCTTGGATGCACGATAGCCATACCAGCCGCCCGCTTGGTTGTCGCCAATGCTGCCGACCCGGGCGCTGAGAACGGCCAGAGTGCAAGGCTCGCGGCCAAACAGCGGTAACAACTGGCTGATCCAGCGCAGCGGCAGCAAGGCATTGGTCTGGTAGAGGCGGGTCATGGCATCGAGATTGATTGCTTCGAGCCGCTTCTCTGGCTGGATTTCCCCCTGATGCAGGATGCCGTTGCAGATCACCACCCGATGCGGTCTCGGTGCCAACTCAGCGATGCGGGCTACCGCAGCTGCCATCTGCTCATCGCTGTAATCGCAACATAGCCAGTGCAGGGCTGGCGAAGAGGCTCCTGCTGGTGCGGGCTGACGACTGATGGCAATCACTGGCCCGACACCCGCCGCCAACCAGTGTGTCACCAGAGCCGCCCCGATACCGCCAGAAGCGCCAATCACGACGATACCTTCACTCATCTCAGGCTCCTTGTGAGTACATGATGGATTTCTCCATCTGCCAATGTTGTCCTGATTAGCAGATACGATCGTGCCAGCCTGCGGGATCAAGCGGTTAACGCTGCAATCTTGCCGAGATCCGAGCTGTTGGGTGAATTCCATTCCTATACTGAGGGAAAACCGCAGCGGTCTGCTGCCCGCGCAACCAGAATGAGAGTCACTATGATGTCCAAAGATGGGGAAGAGCGTAAATCTATCCTGACCGAAAGTGGCACCAACGAGCTTGAGATCATCGAGTTTCACCTCAAGAAGCAGCTACCGGACGGCCGTGAAAAAACCGCTTATTACGGGATCAACGTCGCCAAGGTGCGCGAGGTGATCCGGGTGCCGGAGACCACAGATTACCCCAACGCCCAGCGTCATATGGTGGGGGTCTTCTCCCTGCGGGATAGGCTGATCCCGCTGGTGGATCTGGCGGGCTGGCTCGGCATCAAGACCAACCCTGACCCCAGCCACAAGGTGGTGATCGTCACTGACTTCAACAAGATGGCCAACGGCTTCCTGATCGACAGTGTCAGCAGGATCCACCGGGTCTCCTGGGAGGATGTGGAGTCCCCCAGCCAGTTTCTGGAGGCGGGGGAGAACGACTGCGTGGTGGCCGTGGTCAGGCGTGATGGCAACCTCATCATGATCCTCGATTTCGAGAAGATCATAGCCGATATCAACCCCGAACTCAGCATGGAGAAGTACGACGTCACCCAGGATCGCAAGGTGCTTATCGACGATCGCATGATGGCGCTGCGCCAGGGCAAAACCATTCTGGTGGTGGACGACTCGGCCTTTATCCGCAAGATGATCGAGACCACCCTGCGCACCGCTGGCTACAACGTGATCACGGCCAAGGATGGGGGCGAGGGACTGGAGATGATGACGGATTTCGATCGTCTGGCCCAGGAGGAGAGAATGCCGGTGACCGGCTTTGTCAACGCGGTGATCACCGATGTGGAGATGCCGCGCATGGATGGCATGCACCTGCTCAAGCGACTGCGGGACACCCCCTCCTACAAGGAGATGCCCATCGTGATGTTCTCCTCTCTGATGAGCGATGACAACCGCCAGAAAGCGCTGCAACTGGGGGCCAACGATACCATCACCAAGCCCGAGATAGGGCGCATGGTGGGGATGATGGATCATATGCTGCTGGGGATTGCCCCGCCTTCGCCCGCCAACAACATCTGACCTGCCATTAACTTGCAATTAGCCGGTCGAATTCACTGACCGGTTACCTCAAGCGGCCACTCCTTGCCAAGGAGTGGCCGCGCTGTTTTGGTTGTTTACTGCGATTCCCGACGCCCCTTGTCTCCCGGACATGATTTATGTAATGATAATTATTATCATTTGTTGGTGTGAAGCATATGACAGCAACCTGGGTGAAGGGGTGGGTCGAGTCGACCGAAGGTGGCAGCAGCATGAGTCACTGGAAACAGCAGACCAGAGAGGGCAACCGGCTGTTTGACTGCGGCGAGTATCATCAGGCGCTGGCCCATTATCAGCAGGCGCTGTGGCTGGCTCGTCAGCAATTGGTGCAGTGGCATGACGCCGATGAGGCGGTGGCGGCGCTGGTTGTGGCTCACCACAATCTGGCGGATCTGCTGGTGGCCATGACTCTGCCCGATCGCGCCGCCGACCTGCTCTGCTATGTGCACGACTGCCTGCTGGCGACCTGTCACTCCCCCGCTTGCTCCTCTCGCCTGCGAGAGGCTGCTTTGCGCCATACCCGCACAACCCGTGCCGAGTTGCTGACGTTCGTACAGCGCCACGGCAGCCACGCCGGGATCATGCGTTCGCTCGGTCACTGCCTGTGTCAGAGCGAGCCCTCATCCCGGCTCCATTAACCCGAACAGAGGTCATCATGAGCCATACCCTGCCAGCCCTGAACTATGCCTACGACGCACTGGAACCCCATATCGATGCACTGACCATGGAGATCCACCACAGCCGTCATCACCAGACCTATATCAACAACCTCAACGCCGCGCTGGAAGGGGTGCCCGAGCTGGCCGCAATGCCGGTAGAGGCTCTGCTGCGCCGCTTCGATACTCTGCCTGCCACCTTGCAGGGGGCGGTCCGCAACCATGGTGGCGGCCATGCCAATCACTCCCTGTTCTGGCTGGTGATGAGCCCGCAGGGAGGCGGTGAGCCGGATGGTGAACTGGCTCTGGCCATCGAGCGGGAATTGGGGGGATTCGATGCCTTCAAGCAGGCTTTCACTCAGGCGGCTCTGAGCCGCTTTGGCAGCGGCTGGGCCTGGCTGGTGGTGGACAAGGCGGGCAGATTGCAGGTGGAGAGCAGTGCCAATCAGGATAGTCCCCTGATGCATGGCCATACCCCGATCCTGGGGCTGGATGTGTGGGAGCACGCCTACTATCTCAAGTACCAGAACAAGCGTCCTGACTATATAGCTGCCTTCTATCAGGTGGTGGATTGGGCCGAAGTGGCCCGCCGCTATCAGGCGGCGAGAGGCTGACCTGGTCGCTGGGAATGGGTGTGCAGGCTCACCGCCATAACTCGAGTTGTAATAACAAGACCCGCCAGTTGGCGGGTCGTCTGTTTATGGTGCGTCAGTGCTGACGCTGGCGGCTGAAGGGGCCACCGGCAATGTGGGCAAGGCCGCGCTGGGCATCTCGGCGGCGGTTTCTGCCGTGGATTTGGCAGGAGTGACCGGCTCAGTCGTTGCCGCAGCGGATAAAGCTAGCGTGACTTGTTCCGTCACGGCCGAGGCTGATGGAGTAGCTGACTCGGTGGCAACAGCGGCAGAGACTGCCGCTGGCTTTGCCTCATCCACCGCCGGTTTGGGCTGTTTGAGGCAGGGTTGCAGGCTGCCGATGGTACTCAGTGACTGGCAAGGCACAGGCAGACCGATGGGGACCGGTGCCCCGAGGAACTTGGGCCCCTTGTCCAGCACATAGAGGTCGAGCAGCCCCATCAGGCGGGCAAAGACTTCCCGCACCCGGGTGCGGATCCCCTGATAGGCGCTGGGATCCTCGGCATTGAAGCCGACCGCATCGATACCGAAATGGCGGGCGATGAAAATGGCCCGCTCGTTATGAAAGCCTTGGGAGACCACGGTAAAGCGCTCCTGGCCGAACACCTCCTTGGCGCGAACCACTGAGTCGAGGGTGCGGAATCCGGCGAAATCCATATAGATGGCGGAGGCGGGGATGCCCGCCTTGATCAGGGCGCGGCGCATCTGGCGTGGCTCGTTGTACTGCACGGTAGCGTTGTCACCGGAGACGATGATGAAGTCCACCTTGGCATTGTTGTAGAGCTCGGCCGCCGCCTTGATACGGTATTTGAAGTAGTGGTTGGGGCCGCCACCGGAGAGATATTTGGAGGTGCCCAGCACCACCGCAACCCGGTTGTAGGGCACCTTGTCCACCCGATCGTAGGTGTAGTGACGGGCATCCGAGACGATCCACTCGCTGTAGCCCAGCAGCATGGCAATCAGGGCCAGCAGCAAAACGAGGCAGGCGAGGAGGATCTTGGCAAACTTCTTCATGCGCGGTGCGGTCAGGGTCTGAAGTTGGGAGTGGCTATCGGCATTCTATTACAACTCGGCCGCTGGCGTCAGGCTTGATAACGGGCGGGCACCTCATTCGGGCAGAGGTTGTCGCAGCAGAGGCCGGGAGAGCGGGAAGATAAAGCGAGGGGCTGCGGCGGCAGCCCCTCGGTTAGGTGAAGGTCTATCAGTGGGCGGAGTCGTTACCCTTGCAGGCGTCTGACTCCTTGTTGGCTTGCCACCAGGGCAGCAGATCCCGGGCGAGCCACGCCTGATAGGCGTCGCTGTCGTTGGCGATCAGGCGGTCCAGCTCCCCTTCGAAGTCGCTCATCGCCTGCTGCCGATCCGGATTGCGCAGCGCTTGTGCCAGCGCCAGCCAGCTGGCGCCGCGACCGGTATCGTTGAGGAAGCGGTGCACGGTATAGGACCAGGAGTAGACCATCTCGCCACCCTGGTCGTAGTCAAGGTGGAGGATCGCCGCCAGTGTCGGACGCTGGTTGGCGGGGCGGTTTGCCACGTTATCCAGACCACGGGCAAAGCACTGGCCGTGGGCGATGTACTCTGCAATCCCCTCTGCCCACCAGGTAGTGCGGTTGAGCGGATAGTGGCCGAAGCTGCCGTACTGGTTAAAGCGGCCGTCGAGATAGTGAACGTACTCGTGGCGCAGGTTCCACACCTGGAAGGCAGGGCGTTTCCACTCCGCCTCATAGGCGAAGAAGCGGGCCTGATTGCCGGGGCGAGCCGGATCCCCCTCGATATAGATGCCGCCATTGTCAGTGGAGACACCAAACAGCGCGCTGCCGTAGCGGCCCCAGTCGGCGGAGGAGTTGAAGATCACCAGCTCCAGCGCCTCGTTGTGATCATCGGCCACCGGTTGCCAGCCAGTCTCCATCTGCTGGTGGAAGCGCTGCTCTTCATCACCCAGCTCGCGGCAGATCCCTTCGGCCTGAGCCTGAGTCAGATCCTGGGCGCGCAGACGCAGGGTGGGTGAGCAGGTGTGCTCGAACGGCAGAATATCTTCCATGCGGATCGGGGTACAAAGCCCGGCGAACTCGCCGCTGACACAGGCTTCGCTGGTGCGATCCGTGTAGGTGAGGTAGTAGCTGGAGAGGGTCAGGGATACCTCTTCCAGCATAGTAGCCGGATGCTGGCCGCCCGGGACCAGCCCTTGCTGGCGCATGATGGCGATGACATCGCGATCCAGCTGCTGGCGATAGGCGATCGCCTTATCCGGGCTGGTGTGATGGAGGTAGCGCATCATCTGGTAGAGACGGCTATGGGCATCGAGGATGTTGTTGAAGATAAACAGATCCCGTGAGCCATCGCGCTGTTTCCAGAGGGCCAGCTCGCTCAGGCCCAGTTGCAGCAGGCTCTGGCGCAATGCCGCCTCCTGTTGCAGCACAGCTGCGCTGAAGTCTGCCTGCTGACCGTAAGAGGCGCTCTGATCGACCAGATTGAGCAGCTCGAACAGGCCATCGGCCCAGGGTTTGTGGCCATTGATCTGTGCCGCATGTTGCACCGCATAGGCGAGCGCCTGGTTGAGCTGGGCCAGCATGGGGGCGGCACTCTGGCGGAAGGCGGCTTGCCCAAGTTGTCCCTGCGCCGCTACGCTCCAGGCTTCCAGCACTGTGCCAGCCTGATCCTGTGGTTCAGCTCCCAGCAGCAATGGGTGGTTGAGCAGATCAATCATCACCCCGGCCAGTGCCCGGGCGGCCTGATCACTCTCCTTGCCAACGCCGCCGTGGTAGTTGTGGGCGCGCACATAGTAGAGCAGCTTGTCCATTGCCGGATGGGTCGGCTGGTTGGCCGCCAGCAGGGCACGCATGCCGCGCACCACCGCCATCAGCTTGGCGTCATCGTGGCCGTAATCCGCCTGCCAGGCAGGGCTATTCTGGCCGCTCACGTCGGCCACCAGTTTGGCGGCATCGCTGTCGAGCAGATCCACATCGGGCTGCTCTGGCTCGGAGCAGAGGCGACCGTTGGCGCGGCGGCACTCCAGCTGCTCCTCCTTGCTGGCCAGCACTATGGGGCGATTGAGCACCCGGCTCTCCTGCCACGCTTTGCTCTCTGGCAGGGGTTGCCACTCACCGCCAGCGACCGGGTATTGGTAGCCGCTATCTTGCAACGTTACCTGAACCTCGCTGCCAGCGGGGATCACCTGACGACAGATGCGATAGCGGATGGTGTTGCTCCCCTCCTTGCGCTCCTGCGGCTCATCACACTCCTGCTGAGGTGTGAGCTGATCCAGCTGCCACTGATAGCGGCGCCAGACGTGGATCTCGCTGACCTGAGCGGCAGCCTGACTACCTGCCACCGGTTGCAAACGGAAAAAGATCTGCTCCAACCGGCCATCCCGCTCACTCGGGGTCTCTTCAAGTACCTGCAACTGCTGCCAATCCTGCGGCTGATAGTGCCACTCCGACTCTGCGCAGCGGCCTTGTGCGTTGAGTTCGCAGCGATCCAGCTCCCTTTCGCTCTGACCCAGGATGATGGCTTGTGGCAGCGGCAGACGATCCTGCCGCTGGGCGGTCGGCGTGCCCGCCAGCTGCTCCCAGCGACCCTGCTTGAGGCCATAACCAAAGTCATAACTGCTGGCGGGAATGAGCTTGCCCGCCGGAATCCGATCTTCACAGCGCACGAAGCGGATCTGCCAGCCCGCATCTACCTTGAGCTGCGGCTCGCCACACTGCTGCTCGGCCAGTGCGGCGAGATCGCTGCTCTGCCAGTCGAAGCGACGGTAGACCCTAAGCTGCTGGTAAGGAGCATTGCTGCTGCGCGCCTTGAGCTCGTAGGTGATCTCGGTGATGCGAGCAGCCAGTTGCCGGCTCGATTCGCCAGTCAGCTGATACTGTCGCCAGTCATTGGGGGAGTAGTTGGCTTGCGCCGAGGATGTAGCCAAAAGCAGGGGTCCTGCCAGCAGCAGCCACCCGGTACCTGAACGGTTCATTTTTATCCCTTTGTTCTTGTTTGTGTATTGTCTTGCGAGTAATCGCAAGGCAATTTAAACAGTTCCAAAGGGATATCAATTGCCAATTAAAAATCAGATAAATCAATAAGATGGTGGCTTTTTGAGTCTGATCGAATTATCGTGGGTTGGCGCCGCAGTAAGGACTCACATGTTTCTTTTTTGTTTTCAAAGAAGATCGGTAAATTGTGAGTCCGATCTCATTCAGCTTGTCGTGCCCGAGTGGTTTGTTGTCGGGCTACCTTGCCCAGCAGTTGGCGGGAGGGTTTGAGATTGCCGCCAAGATCGGGCCAGGGGAGCCAGTGGTCGGGCACCATAAAGCCGGGCAGGGTGCTGCGGAGCCAGGTTGCCAGTTCGGAGTCGGGAACCGGCTCGCCGTGCCAGTCGATAAAGGCGGCGGGGCGTTGCCCCCACTCGTCGCTCGGCACCGGCACCACCAGCGCTTGGGCGACGGCGGGATGATCCACCAGTCGCTGCTCTATGGTTTCGGGCTGGATATTCTCCCCGCCCGAGATAAAGAGGTTGTCGAGCCGCCCCTCTACCAGCAGTTCCCCTACCGCAGTGAACCTCCCCTTGTCGCGGGTATGAAACCAGCCTTCGTCATCGAGAGGCAGTTCCAGCTCGCCATCTTGGTAGTAACCGGCAAACAGGGTGGCGCCGCGCACGCAGATCTCCTGCTCCCTGATACACACTTCCCGTCCCGGTAGCGGTTTGCCAACTACGCCTGCATCGCCGGGGATAGCGGTGCAGACCTGACTGCCCATCTCGGAGAGACCATAACTCACCTTGGGTTCGAGCCCCATAGCGCAGAGGCGGCTCACCAGCGGCTGCGGGATGGCGGCACCGCCGAGCAGCAACTCGCGCAGGCGGGTACGGGCGGGATCAAAACCCTCTGCCAGCAGGCGCCAGAGCTGGGTCGGCACCAACGAGAGGTGAGTAATGGGCTGGCACTCCAGCCGCTCCTTGAGGGAGCGTTCACGTTGATCCAGTACCAGCGTGGCGCCCGCCAGAAAGACCCGAAACAGGATGGCGTAGCCGCCCACATGGAACAGCGGCAGGGAGAGTAGCCAGCCGCAGGCCTCATCGAGAGGAATAAGGGTGGCAGAGCCGCGTGCTGAGGCAAGGTGGTTGCAGAGCCGGTGCACCACCGCTTTCGGCGTGCCGCTGGAGCCGGAGGTGAGGATCATGTTGTTGAGCTGGGTCGATTCCAGCGGCCACGCTTCCTCGCTTGCTGGCAGTTCGCGCGCGAAGTCGAGGCACAAGGGCTGCCAGTTGCCTGCCGGGATCTCCCCTGCCGACCAGAAGGCATCGGCATCGAGTTGTAACGCCAGCTCGCGCTGCTTTTCGAGAGGAAAGGCGGGATTGAGCGGGCAGAACACCACGCCGCTGCGCACGCAGGTCCATGCCAGCAGCACATCTTCCAGCGCACCACGCACCACCGCTGTCAGATGATCGCCACGATGCACTCCGGCTTGTTCCAGCTGTTGGCACAGGCTGTTGAGGCGGGCATCGAGTTGGCGGTAACTGAGGGGCGAGGCGGTGTGGATGGCAATGCGGTTCGGGGCTGAGATTGCCCGGTGGCGTACCGGGCAAGGTGTCTGTGCGGGTGAACGGGAGGGGTCAATCACGTTAATACAGTTGCTCCAGTCGACTCAGATCCGGTTTGCCATCTTCCCCCAGCAGATTGCCCGCCATCCAGCGGCGGGTATCCAGCCCCGGAGCCTGTTCGGGAGCCCATTCGCCCGCCAGATGAAAGAGCTGGTTCAGGCCCAGATCCGATTCGAAGCAGGAGGAGATGATCACCTTGAGCCGCAGTTCGCGGGCGCGGGCGATCAGCGCTTCGCAGTTGGCGAGTGAACCGAGCAGGGTAGGCTTGAGCACCAGCGCGCGCAGTTGCGGGATCGGCTCCCACGGCTTGCCTTGTGCCAGCAGTTCGTCCAGCGCCACCGGCATGCCGGTGCGGTTGGCGACAAAGGCGATGTCGGCAAAGTCGGCACAGGGGTCTTCCAGATACTCGATGCGATTCGGGTCGAGGTGGCCACAGAAGGTCCACGCCTCCTCGCGGGTCCAGCCCTGGTTGGCATCCAGCACCAGCTTGAGGGAGGGGAGGCGATCGCACAGCAGGCGGATCAGCGCCAGCTCGTCACGCATCGGGTAGCGTGCCACTTTCAGCTTGGCCTTGCCGGGCGTGCGGTGCAGCCACTCTTTCCAGTTGCGCAGCAGCTCCTGGGGGGAGCCTTGAATGAGGGGATAGGGCTCCGGCAGCGGGTTGCTCTGTTCGGGCCATGTCCGGCGCGCACAGTCGAGGCCAAATTGCACCGACGGCAGCACGGGGTTCGGGGTGTCGCCGGCGGCCAGGGCCGCCAGCGCGGCAAGGGCTTCTGCCTCTGCCTGTTGCAGGCTCTCTTTCGAGAAGCCGGGCAGGGGGGCGATTTCCCCCCAGCCGTCGTTGATGCGCACCAACAGCCCCTCGCGCGCCACCTCCACCTTGCCGTGAAAGGTCAGTGGCTGGGTAAAAGGCAGTTGATAGCGATACAGGGCGAGTGTCATCAGGGGTTCCGCTTGTATTTGGAGAAGTCGGGGCGACGCTTTTCGTTGAAGGCGTTGCGGCCTTCCTGACCCTCTTCGGTCATGTAGAACAGCATGGTGGCATTGCCCGCCAGCTCCTGCAAGCCCGCCTGCCCATCACAGTCAGCGTTGAGGGCGGCTTTCAGGCAACGCAGCGCCATCGGGCTGTTTTGCAGCATTTCACGGCACCAGCGCACGGTTTCACGCTCCAGTTCGGCCAATGGTACGACGGTGTTGACCAGACCCATGTCGAGGGCTTGCTGGGCATCGTACATGCGGCAGAGGAACCAGATTTCGCGGGCCTTCTTCTGGCCGACGATACGAGCCATGTAGGAAGCACCCCAACCGCCGTCGAAGGAGCCCACTTTCGGGCCGGTCTGGCCAAACTGGGCGTTGTCGGCTGCGATGGTCAGGTCACACATCATGTGCAGCACGTGGCCGCCACCGACCGCGTAACCGGCCACCATGGCAACCACAGGTTTCGGGCAGGTGCGGATGTCGCGCTGGAAGTCGAGTACGTTGAGGTGGTGAGTCCCCTCGTCATCCCGGTATCCACCGTAGTCGCCACGGATCTTCTGGTCGCCGCCGGCGCAGAAGGCTTTCTCGCCAAAACCGGTCAGGATGATAGTGCCGATCTGATCGTCATAACGGGCATCGGCCAGCGCCTGCAGCATCTCTTTGACGGTGCGGGGGCGGAAGGCGTTGCGCACCTGGGGACGGTTGATGGTGATCTTGGCAATGCCATCGTTGGACTTGTGATAGAGGATGTCCTCGTAACCGGCGGAGCAATCCTGCCACTCAACCGGAGCGTACAGTTCCGCTTCCGTCATTGCTTCAATCATTGTTTTTTCCTTCTGAGCTGGGAGAGTGCAGTTGAGCACCGAGTTGACCACTGAGTTGAGCAATCCCGGCATGTTGAACAGGTGCATACAGTTCAGCTTCTGTCATTGCTTCAATCATGACTCGTCTCTTCTTGTTGGTTGACCCACTCCGCGAGGAGTCGGGCAAAGTTATCAGGCTGATGGGCGTGCAGATTATGGCCGCCATCCAGCACCAAGTGGTTGATTCTGCGATCCTGGTTCGCCAGCTGGCAAGCCAGCTGATGGAATTTGTGATCCCGCTTGCCACTCACATAAGTAACCGGCAGCTGGCTCGCCATGAGCCAGGGGGCGAGATCCGGCTGCTTGCCGAGCGAAGTGGCGCGTAGCATGGTGGCGATGCCCTGACCGTCGTTGCCAAGGCGGCGGGCGATCTGGCGGGCTCGAGCCGCATCGTCGAGATCGGCAAACACCCCTTGCCGGTACCAGTCTGCCAGCACGTCAGCCAGGGGCTCCTGCTCGAAGCGCCGCGCCCACTGTTCATCGTGCTGGATGCGGGCGGCCCGCTCATTGTCTGGTAGCCCTGGGTGGCAGTTCTCCAGCAGCAGCCCCCGCAGCCCGGCGGGCTCGCGGCTGGCGTGATAGAGGGCCAGTCGCCCCCCCAGCGAATAACCCGCCAGCAGATAGCGTTCAATGTTGCGGCTGGTCAGCTCGGCGACCAGCCACTGGTGGCTCTGCTCAAAGTCGCTGACGTTGAGATCGCGATACTGGCCGTGACCCGGCAGATCGAGGGCGATGCAGCGGATGGCGGGCAGCCGGTCGATCACCGGTTGCCAGTCGCCGCTATCCCCCAGCAGGCCGTGCAGCAGCACCAGCGGCACATTGGCATCTTTATTTACCACGGATGGCGGCCCCCAGCGCCTTGAGATCATCGGCCACCTGCTCGCTCGGTACCCGGATCTCGATCAAGGTAACGCCATGTTGGAGGGCGGCGCGGTAATCGCGTTCGAACTCGGGCAGGGTGGTCGGCGCCCGATAGGCGAGGCCAAACATGGCGGCGGCATGTTCAAAGCTGAGACCGTGGGGCAGCCGGTAGTAGCTCTCCAGCAGCTCCCCTTCGGTGGGCACCGGCAACATACGAAAGATGCTGCCGCCATCGTTGTTGAGCAGGATCACCACCAGCGGTCGACTCGCCTTGCTGAGCAGGGCGAGGCTATTGAGATCGTGCAGGGCGCTGAGATCCCCAAGCAGCAGGGTGGTGGGCTCATCACTGCCTGGCTCGACCGATTGGGCAAATCCGTAGGCGGTGGCGATCAGGCCATCGATGCCGGAGGCGCCACGGTTGGTCATCACCCGGCTCGGCCCCTTGCCCGTTTCGCCGAGCATATCCATCAGTCGGGTCGGCATGCTGTTGCCGACAAACAGTTGCCCTTCGATCAGGCGGTTGAGGCGATGGCAGACCCCGAGCTCGGAGAAGTGCTCGCAGGCAGCGGCGATCTGCTGGCTGGCGTTGTGTTGCAGCTCGGCCAATGTGTGCCAAGAGGCTTGTGTGGTGACCGGATGGGCCGCAGAAAAGGCGCTGGCACTGCAGAGCAGCCGGTTGCGCAGCCGGTAGTCGGGATCGAGCCGCGCCGGTTGCGGATCCACCAGCCAGTAATCCTGCCATGAATGGTGTTTTATGAACTGGCCAAGCCGCTTGGAGATAAGCCGCGCGCCAAATTGCAGCAGCACCTCGGCGCGGCCCAGCTCGGTGACGAATGCAGGGTCGTTGAGCGCCAGATCCATGTGGATGAGGTTGCGGCTATCGAAGCGGATCTGGCTCTGCAGATCCGCCAGCAGCGGCCAGCCAAGTTGTTCCGCCAGCGCGGCGACCACCTGTGCCTGTTCGGGGTCAGTGATCCTGCCGGCGACAATAATGCCGCGCTGTTGCCGAAAGGTTTCCCACTCCGCCTGAGGGGGGCAGCTCGGCGCGCTTTGCTGCCACGGGCTCCAGGGCTTGTGCGAGCCGAGCCAGTCACCGAGGGGGGCCAGATAGTCGGAGAAATCCTGATAGTGCTCGCCCGGGTAGAGGGGCTCTGGGTACATGCAGTTGAAGTGCACCACCCCGGGAGTGAGCACCTGTTTGGCCAAGGCTTGGTCCACCGAACTCAACACGAAGGCGGCCGGAATGGTCGGGGTGGGGCTCGGCAGGTTCTGCTGATAGACGGGGTAGCGGCCGAAGATCCCCTGCTGGTCGATCGCCTGATTGGCGCCGTTGTCGATAAGCTCGTGAGGGCGATCGGCGGAGAGAATAATCAGCGGCACGCCGGTGAGCTGGGCCTCTGCCACGGCGGGCCAGAGATTGGCTACCGCGGTACCCGAGGTCATGATCACCGCCACCGGCCGGTTGCTCCCCTTGGCCAGCCCCAGCGCCATAAAGCCGAGGCCGCGCTCGTCAAAGTGCAGGTGACGACGAAAGCCCTGATGGGCCGCGGCGGCCATGGTCAGCGGCGCAGAGCGGGAGCCGGGGGCCAGCGCGATGTCGCGCACCCCGAGGCGAAAGAGCTCCTCCAGCAAGAGGGAGGACCAGACGTGGTTGAAGGTGGCGTGCTGGCTCGAAAACGGTGTGCAGGCAAACTCTTCGCTGGCAGGCTCTTTACGGGTGGGCATAGGGGCTCTCGTAGGGTGAAAAGGGTGAATGACTATCCCAGCAGGGAGAGCACATTGGCGATCTTGTTGTCGAGTTCGGCCCACTCGGCGACAGGCTCGGAACCGGCGACAATGCCGGCACCGGCAAACAGGGTGACGCTGCCCGGCTGAATGCGGGCGCTGCGAATGGCGACCGAGAACTCGGAGGTCTCCCTACTCAGCATGCCGCAGGCTCCGGCGTACCAGCCCCGATCGTAGGGCTCGAACTCGCGGATAAAGGCGAGCGCTGCCTCACGCGGGGCGCCGCCCACCGCCGGCGTCGGGTGGAGGGCGTCGAGCAACTGCCAGTCGCAGACCCCGGGCTTGAGCTCGGCTTCGATATCGCACTTGAGGTGTTGCAGCAGCCGTAGTTTGAGAATGCGTGGCTCGGTCAGGGTGGCATCGTGGGTCAGTGGCGCCAGTCGGCTGAGGATGTCGGCATGTACCAGCCGGTTCTCCAGCCGGTTCTTGCTGTCGGTCAGCAGCTCGGCGGCCAGTTGGGCATCGACCTCTTCATCGCCGGAGCGGCGGATGGTGCCCGCCAGCGCCTCGGTAAAGAGGTGGCGATCTTCCCGGCGGTAGAGCCGCTCGGGGGAGCAGGCGATAAAGGCCTGCTCGGGGGAGAATTGAAAACCGAAGTGGAAGCAGTCCTGGGCGTGGCGGGCCCACTGGTCGAGCATGGCCCAGGGATTGATATCCGCATCATGGTTCGGACTGGTCAGCAGGCTCTCCCGCGATAGCACCACCTTGGGAGTGTGCGCCTGAAAATCGGGGGCGGTGACGCGCTCCACCAGTGTCTGCCACTGGGCGTGGCCGGGGCAATCCTGTCGCTGCCAGGGCTGCTTTTGCAGGGCGGGCAGCGGGGCTTCCGGACGCAGGGCATCGAGGGCGGCTTCGGCCGCCTGCAGTTCGGCCTCGAGATTGTTTGCATCCAGCCAGAGATTGAGGCAGAGGCTGACGCACTCGCCACGGCGCACCAGCTCGATGCGGGGCAGCACGAAACGGCAGGGGCCAAACCCTTGCCAGCCGGACTGGGCCGGATCGAACGCCAGCCCGCCATAGTAGCGAGGGCTGTCGTCATGATGCTGGTTGGCTGTGTTAGTGCACACCTGCTTGATGGCGTGCGGCTCGGTCAGTTCATGGATGGCACCCAGCGCGACATACTCGGGACGAGCCTCTCCACGGGCCTGCCAGTAGATGCGGGGATAGAGGGTTTGCGCCGCGAGCCAGCTCAGAAAGGAGCGGATTTCGATCGCCACTCGCAACCGTACGAAGCCGCTGACGTTGCTGTGACGCAGGGCGTCCAGTTGTTGCTTGATATGGGTCTGAGCCAACATGGATTCTTGTCTGAGCCGGGTAGTAACGAGCGATCCGGTAGCTGGATGCCGTAGGTTTATGCCAAAGGGCGATGATTTCCTATATATTATCTGCCCATTCGTCCATGTAAATCGCCCGCGGGAGCTTCACTCTCCGGGGCCAAGTATACCCAAATCCGGTTCGATAACCCTTAACACGATCAATATCCGATTGTTTGGCCATCACAAAATGACAAATACCTTCTCTGTTTGGTTGCTGGCGGCGCGTTTGCGAACATTGCCGCTCGCCTGCTCTTCCATCCTGCTGGGCTCGGGGCTGGCTGCCAGTCGTGGTGCCTTCGATGGCACCATCATGGCGCTCTCGCTGCTGACCGCCATCCTGCTGCAGATCCTCTCCAATCTGGCCAACGATTACGGCGATGCGGTCTCCGGCGCCGACAACGGCGAGCGGATCGGCCCGCAGCGGGCGGTGGTCTCCGGTCTTATCACCAAAAAGCAGATGTGCGTGGCGATGGGGCTGACTGCGCTGGCGGCGGTGGCCAGTGGCCTGCTGTTGCTGGGCTGTGCCTTCGGCGGTCAGTGGCTGCAGATTTTGGCATTTGTGGTGCTGGGTGGTGCGGCCATTGTCGCGGCGGTGACCTACACCGTCGGCAAGACCCCTTACGGCTATCGCGGGTTTGGCGATATCTCTGTGTTCCTCTTCTTCGGCCTGCTGGGGGTGCTCGGCTCCTACTACCTCTTCACCAAGACGCTGGAGTGGGATCTGCTATTGCCTGCCACCGCCTGTGGCCTGCTGGCCACCGCCGTGCTCAATATCAACAATGTGCGCGATATCGAGACTGACGCCGCCAGCGGCAAGATCACTCTGGCGGTGCGCCTTGGCCGCAACCGCGCCATCGCCTATCACTGGGTGCTGCTGGGGGCGGCGCTGCTGGCAACCATTGCCTTTATCCTGATCCAGCCCGCCAGTTTCTGGCCGTGGATCTTCCTGCCCGCCATGAAGCCTCTCAGCGATGCGGCCCGCACCTTGCGCGAAAGTTACGATGGCGAGGTGCTGACCGGCGCCCTCAAGAAGACCGCCATCAGCGCCTTTCTGTTCAGCCTGCTGCTCTCCATCGGGTTGGCGCTCTCCTGACAGCTGGTCGCAGCTCGCCAAGGCGAACAATGAAAAGGGCTCCCGAGATGGGAGCCCTTTTTGGTTTTGGCCGGTTTAGCTGGCGCGCGCCACCTTGAGCGTGCGGCGGGAGAAGAGCAGGGTATCCAGCAGCCAGATGGCGACCATGGAGGCGCCGACCAGCGGGAAGGCGATCCCCAGCAAAATGAGCAGGGCGATGGCACCGCGCATCGGCGGGAGTTTTGCAGGCAGCGGCGGCGCGGCGAGACGGCCCTGCGGACGACGGCACCACCAGATCCACAGACCACTCACGGCGCTGGCCAGCACCATCAGGCAGATGAGCAGCATGGCGAGCTGATGGGGCCAGCCGTAGAGCTTGCCCATGTGCAGCATGACGCCGCTCTCCACTGTTTTGGCTACCGTGCCGTAATCCTGCCAGCGCACATCGGCCAGCACCTTGCCGCTGTATTGATCGATATGCAGGGTGGCGTCGTTGCGCGGATCGTCGGCAAACAGGGCGATGGTGTAGACGCCGGTGTCGCCGACCGGCGGGGTGATGCTGTAACCCGGTTGGACTTCCCGTTCATTAGCGATCTCGACGACCTGTTGCAGCGCAATGCGCTGGCTTGCCATCACCACACCCTCACCCTCGCCGTGGTTCATGGCGCCGTGATCGTGCCCCTCATCGACCGGCTGCGAGCTGGGCATAGGGGTGTTCTCCACCGCCCAGGGGACGGTCTGCTCATGGGCCTGATTCAGGCTGCGGGCCAGCGGTGCCGATTTGGGCACCTCGTTCCACATGGCGGCCGGGAAGCGGTTCCAGACTGCGGCAAACTGATCGCCCCAGAAACCGGTCCAGGTCATGCCGCTCAACAGCAACAGCAGCAGGAAACCGGCGCCCCAGAAGCCGACCACGGCGTGCAGATCGCGCCACCAGAGGCGTCCACGCTGGCTCACTCTGGGCCAGAGGATGCCGCCCACCCCGGGCCCCTTGCGTGGCCACCAGAGGTAGAGGCCGCTCAGCAGCAGTACCAGCCCCCAGCCTGCAGCCAGCTCGATCAGCCGATCCCCAGTGGTGCCGAGCAGCAGGTCGGCGTGCAGGGAGCGAGCTACCGCTTGCAGATTCCACTTGTTGTCCATGGTGCCGAGCAGGGCGCCGCTGGCGGGCTCCATAAACAGGGTCAGCTCGCGATCCCCCTGATTGACGATGAACTGGGCGCTCTGGTCGGGAGCGGCAGGCGGCAGATATTTACGCAGGCTGGCATCGGGCATGGTCATCATCGCCTTGGCCAGCAGCTGGTCGGCACTCAGGGTCTGGCTGGCGGGGGCGACCTTCATCAACTCGGGGTACATCAGGTTGTCGAGCTGGGGTTTCAACAGATAGACGATCCCGGTCAGTGACAGCAGGATCAGGAAAGGGGCGACAAAGAGACCGGCGTAGAAATGCCAGCGCCAGATCCGTTGATAATGACTCGAGTCCCTGTTTTTCATTACACATCCTTGTTGGGGTGCCAAACCTTTCGGCTGGTGGAATGTTTGTAGCGGCGCGGATAATAGCAGTAACGTTTCATTAACTGCAATCACACATCTTGAGATCGGTTCGGTGCGGGATGTCGGTAACATGAGGTGCCAACGGTTTGCTGGATAGGATGAGCACGCTTTGGGAAAAGCCTGTTTGCTGCTGGACTTTTCCTTATAAATTATTACCTTGTGGTAACAATTTGCAGGCGATGGTGGTGGTAACGGAATGGGAGCAGTCATGCAGCCACATGGGCAATTTGACATGGAGCGCAGGGGTCAGATGCTGATCTGCCGCCCGAGTGGCCCCTTCAATCTGGCTGGTGCCATGGCCTATGAGGCGCGCTTTCGTCACGAACTGGCCGGATTGATGGATGGCCCCTGGGGGATTGTCGAGGTCGCGACCGAGTTTGAAGCGGCCGGGCCCGAGGTGCTGGCCCGTTTTCGTCGCCAGTTTGGCTGGTGTGCCGAGAGTGGCTGTCAGTTTCTGGCGGTGGTTTTCGTAGGGGGCTTCAAGCGCTATCTGGCGGATAACATCTTCAAGGGATTACCCTTTCGGGCGGTACGTTACTTCGAGCAGGAGGCAGCGGCCATCCAGTGGCTGGGGGAGCAGCTCAACATCGCTCCCTGTGAACCTGCGAGCGCTTGACCACCCCGCTCACCGCGTGGACGGGTTTTACTCCAGCTTGATAAACCACTTGTCCCGCTCGTCAACGCAGTCGGGTTCACCCATTTCGAATTCGCGGCAGATCAGCGGTCGTACCTCGTAGATACGGCACATCATGGTGTTGCGGTCGAGGGCGGCGCACCAGCCATCGTCCAGCCGGCGCATGACCGGTATCTCGCCATCCCGTTCCAGTACATAACGGTCCGGCACGCCGGTATCGGTAAAGAGCATCACTTCGAGGCGGCAGCAGCAGGCTTCGCAGTTCTGGCAGCTCACATCGGTTTGGATTGCTTGGGTCATGGTGCCTGTCTTGCCGCATGGCGGCATCGGAGATATGAAACAGGCGCCTGTCAGGCGCCTGTGGTCTGGCTAACGGCTTGCAAAAAACCTTAGCCCAGTTTGCGGGCGCGGTAGCTGCGACCCTTGATCTTGCCTTCCTGCAACCGCTTGAGGGCGGCACTCGCCACGCTGCGCTTCACGGCGACGTAGGAGTACTGCTCGGAGATCTGGATCTTGCCCACATCGGCACCAGCAATGCCGCCTTCACCGGTCAGGGCACCCAGAATGTCACCGGCCCGCACCTTGGTCTTGCGGCCTGCATCGATGGAGAGAGTCACCATCTGCGGGGCGATCGGCTTGATATCGCGGCCGATGCTGTCGAGATCACCCAGCGGCATCGGGGCCTGCTGGTACTCTTCGATAAAGTTGACGCGCTGGGCCTCGTTCGGCTGATAGAGGCTCAGGGCCAGACCCTGCTGGCCGGCGCGACCGGTACGACCGATGCGGTGCACGTGCACTTCCGGATCATAGGTGAGCTCGTAGTTGATGACGGCGCCCAGCTCCTTGATGTCGAGGCCGCGGGCCGCCACGTCGGTGGCCACCAGAATGGTGGCGCTGCCGTTGGCAAAGCGCACCAGCACCTGATCCCGCTCGCGCTGCTCCAGATCGCCGTTCAGCGCCAGCGCCGAGAAGCCCTTGGCGGCCAGATGGTCGGCCACGTCGTTACAGGCGCGCTTGGTGTTGCAGAACACCACGCAGGAGCTGGGCTGGTAGTGGCTCAGCAACCAGGTGAGGGCGTCGAGGCGCTGACCGGCAGGCACTTCGTAAAGCTTCTGTTCGATGGCGCTCCCCTCGTGCAGGGACTCCACGCTCACCTCGACCGGATTGCGCTGCACGCCGCGGCTCATCTGGGCGATCCCTTCCGGATAGGTCGCGGAGAAGAGCAGGGTCTGACGCTGCTGGGGGGCATAGCTGATGACCCGGTTGATATCTTCGCCAAAGCCCATGTCCAGCATGCGATCCGCTTCATCCAGCACCAGCGTCTTGAGGCCGGATAGCTCCAGCGTGCCCTGCTCCAGATGCTTGAGAATACGACCCGGGGTACCGACGGCGATGTGGGCACCAAAGCTCAGGGTGGCGGACTGCGGTGCGGTCGGGGTGCCGCCGCACAGGGTCACCAGCTTGACGTTGGGCAGGGCACGCGCCAGACGACGGATCTCCTGAGCCACCTGATCCGCCAGTTCGCGGGTCGGGCAGAGTACCAGCGCCTGCACTTCGAGGCGGTTGACGTTGAGCTTGGCCAGCAGGCCGAGGCCGAAGGCGGCAGTCTTGCCGCTGCCTGTTTTTGCCTTGGCGATCAGGTCTTTGCCATCGAGCACCAGGGGCAGGCTCTGGGCCTGGATCGGGGTCATCTGCAGGTAACCCAGGCTGGTGAGGTTCTCTTGCAGGGCGGGGGAGAGATTGAGGCTGCTAAATTCGCTGTTGTTCACAAAAGGACTCTATTTCGGAGAAAACGGGGATGCGCGAGCGCTAAGGCCGCGCATCATACCAGAATGTGGCACCGGATGTGGCGGATTTTTGAACGGCTGGCCACGAGGGGCCATGAAAGGTTCATTTGTTGCCAAACCGATCGCGGACGATCACCGACAATGCGATAAGGACTATTTTTCAAACACTCATCTAATTATTTATCATGGATAAACGTTTTCTATTTTCAGTATTTTAATATAATGACTGGAAAATATTATGCGAGCAGTTACTGCGCCACAAGGAATGTTGCGAAAATGCTGATTAAATATTTTCAAAGAATATGAAAACGGCGACACCACTACTCAACATGATGTTTTAAAAGGATTTATGTTATCTGTGTTGCGCGATTAATATCAGTTCATTGCACAATTAATTTAAAAACGTTTGTATTATCCTGCCTCCATAATATTGCGCGGGATTGTGATGGCTATCTGATTTTTAAATGTGCAAATGTCTATGATGGCGCCGGTCAAAAATTACAATTTACTCAGGTGCTACAGGTATGGAATACGTTCACTTTGTGCTCGGACTGGTGATGGTCCTCGCTCTCTCTCTGCTGGCGAACCGCCACAACTGGAAACAGATCAAACTGCGTTATATCGGCCAACTGCTGGTGGTCGAACTGGCGCTGGCCTGGTTCATGCTGAACTCCGAAGTGGGTCTGGCGGTGGTGGGTGGCTTCGCGGCCGGCTTCACCAAGTTGATGGAGTTTGCCAAACAGGGTACCGACTTCGTGTTCGGTGGTCTGGTCAACGAAGGGGCCTTCTCCTTCTTCCTGATGGTGCTGATGCCCATCGTCTTCATCTCCGTGCTGATCGGTATTCTGCAGTACATCCGCCTGCTGCCGCTGGTGATCCGCGGTATCGGTACCGTGCTGGCCAAGATCAACGGCATGGGCAAGCTGGAGTCTTTCAACGCCATCAGCTCGATGATCGTCGGCCAGTCCGAGAACTTCATCGCCCTCAAGAACATCCTGCCGCACCTGAACGAGAAGCAGATGTACACCCTGGCGGCGACGGCCATGTCTACCGTCTCCATGTCCATCGTCGGTGCTTACATGCAGCTGATCGAGCCGCGCTACGTGGTTGCCGCGCTGGTGCTCAACATGTTCAGTACCTTCGTCGTGCTGTCGCTTATCAACCCCTACGAGCCGGATAACTCCGTGACCGACATCAAGGCCATTGCCGAAGGTGACGAGCACCACACGCCGAAGAAAGAGAACTTCTTCGAGATGCTGGGCGAGTACATCATGGCCGGTTTCACCGTTGCCGTGATCGTGGGTGCCATGCTGGTGGGCTTCATCGCTCTGATCGCCCTGATCAACTACCTGTTCGAGATGGCATTTGGCGTGAACTTCCAGTTCGTCATGGGTTACCTCTTCTACCCGATCGCCTGGCTCCTGGGTATCCCGAGTGGTGAAGCGCTGCAAGCGGGCTCCATTATGGCGACCAAGCTGGTGACCAACGAGTTCGTGGCGATGATGGATCTGGGCAAGGTGGCTGCCGAGCTCTCTCCGCGCACCGTCGGCATCCTCTCCATCTTCATGGTCTCTTTTGCCAACTTCAGCTCCATCGGCATCATCGCCGGTGCGGTAAAAGCGCTGAACGAAGAGAAGGGCAACATGGTTTCCCGCTTCGGTCTGAAGCTGGTCTACGGTTCTACCCTGGTCAGCCTGCTCTCTGCTGTTATCGCAGGCATCATGATCTGATCCTCTAGTGGTTCGCACCACTGCTTGGGCCCCTGACTTCGTCAGGGGCTTTTTTGTTTCTGGCCTACAGGCGCCAGCCGCACCACCAGCCGGCAACGAGCAGGGTGAGGGTGCAAAAGCCGGTTTCGATGGCGCCGCCACTGCGCAGCGGCCAGCCCGGCAGGCGGTAACGGCGTTTGATGGGCCAGAAGAGCGGAATGCCCGCCGGGGTGAGCCAGTCCCCCAGCAGATGGCTGAGGTAGCCGACGATCAGCGCATCCTTGACCCCCATGGGCAGGGTGCCCGGCGGCAGGCTCTGGTTCAGCCCCCAGACAGCGGCGGCGACCGCCAGCAGACTGTGGGTGAAGCCGCGATGGCCGAACAGCCGCGACAGAGGTTTCGAGATCCACGGCAGGCGCTGCCCCAGCACCGATTTGGGGTGGTCGAGGTCGGGCAACAGGGCGCTGGCCAGCGCGGCAGGGATGGTCTGCCACAGGCTGGCATCGGCCAGCGCCGGAGTGAGCTGCAGTTTATGGGCGATCAGGGTGCAGGTAACGGAGAAGAGCAGGTGCCCTTGGGCGGTCATGATGATTACGGCGTGGACAAGATGGCGGCGCATCTTACCAGCCTGACGGTTGTGGTCAGCTCTTATTTTAAAAATCAGGATGTTACGGCGAAAAAGCGCCCATGTTGGGCGCTTTTAGGGTCTCTTTACAGCTTGCCTTTGACCAGCCACTTGTCGAGGGCGTTGGCGAAGCGCTGTTTGTCGGCGGCATTGAAGGGGGCCGGGCCGCCGGTCTGCACGCCAGCCGAGCGCAGCTCTTCCATAAAGTTGCGCATGCCGAGCCGCGCCTTGATGGTCTCGCGGGTGTAGATCTCGCCGCGGGGATTGAGCGCCTCGCCGCCAGCATCGATCACCCAGGAGGCGAGGGGGATGTCGCCGGTGATCACCAGATCGCCGGGCTGAACCTGCTGGGCGATGACATGATCTGCCACATCGAATCCCTTCTCCACCTGCTGGGTTTTGATGAAAGGCGAGGGGGGCAC